>CAKPDW010000105.1 GCA_934149115.1 uncultured Clostridia bacterium | reverse complement strand
AATGCAAATAACAGATGTACGTTTAAGAAAAGTTAATTCAGAAAACAGAATGAAAGCTGTTGCTTCTGTAACATTCGATAACGAATTCGCAGTACATGATATTAAAGTTATCGAATCTCAAAATGGATTATTCATTGCTATGCCTAGCAGAAAAATCCCTAATAGTGGAGAGTTCAAAGATATAGCTCACCCAATCAATGCTGAAACAAGAGAAAAGATTCAAAAAGCTATTTTAGAAGCTTATGAAGCTCCAGAAACAGAGACAGAATCAGAATCAGCAGAGTAATAAATGAAAAGAGTGTTGGACAAGCACTCTTTTATTTTATACAATTTTTGAATTATAAAAATACATTGCATAGAAATTAAAAGTTTCAACACAATGTATTTTTTTGTATAATCAAAAATTCAAATTTATATTATATATAAAAAAAGAAGTAGCCCAAGTGGGCTACTAAAATGATGTGAAATTAGCTTTGTTTTTTAGCAATCTTTGCTAAGAATCATTTCAATTCCTGTAATTAAAAAGCATAAAACCTGGTAAACATTCCATAAAAAGAATAAAAATACAATTACAGGAGCTACTACTGCCACTACAACATAACCTAATGTAAGTAGAGCATATGCCACTAAAGCTGAAATGATAGTTGCAATAACTGTTGCAAAAAATAAAGCTACCCTTTCTTCGCGTAACTTCAAAGTAAACATTTCAAGAAACCAATTTGCGAAATCACTAAAACGATACATCATAATGATACCTCCTAAAAATTAAAAGAAAGTGGTTTAAAAGTTACACTAAATATATTATAACACAAAAAATAAAAAAACAACAGTAATAAAGAATAAAGAAAAAAAGAAATTATTTAATTTATTTATAAGAAGGAGTAATATTACAAAATAGAAAAGGTGATTCAAGAGAATCACCTAAATAATAACTATAAACTAATTTTTGAAAAATTTAAATGTGTCGACTGAAGCGAAGATTGCTGATTCAATTATGATTCCAACAATAAGAAGCATCAGTGCTAATCCAATTCCTATGCCAGAAACTATCATAGCAAGGAAAAACTTGAAAATAACTAAGATATTTAATTTTAAAATTATATATCCTGATACTAGAGCTGTAAAAACTAAACCGACGCATTCAACGACATATTCTAAAAAATCAGATTTGTCATTGATGTGCTTGTCAATAATTTGTTCTGCCCGTGTAGAGAAGAACTTCATAAAAACATTAGTTACATCAGTTATCATGATACTACCTCCATAAATTATTAAAACAGGTTAAAAAGTTTCTATAAACAAATTTTACCACTTTTGTGGAAAAAAATCAATAAATGCAGAATGTCAAAAGTTAAATGAAAACATTATCAAAAGAAAGAATAAAACGAGAAATTTCAAATGCTAATATGATATTTCAGAATAAAAATACTAATGATGTATAATCTAAATAAAAAAAAATCCGAAAATGTAAAAGCTACAAATTCAGATTGCAAAAAATAAAAAACTCAAATAAATCTTATGAAATACTTGAGATTTTTGTGGTGGAGATGAGGAGAGTCGAACTCCTGTCCAGAATCCCATTCATATAAAC
>CAKPDW010000104.1 GCA_934149115.1 uncultured Clostridia bacterium | reverse complement strand
AGTTTTTATCATAGTCCATACAGCCTTACCAGAATGATTGCATCAAATATGAGACACAGTTCAGTAAAATTTAAAACTTTTTATTGAAATTAATACTTTAAAATTGTACAATATTGTTGTAATGGGTTACGTCTATGAGAAAGCCATACCAAATATTAGCATTGCCTATAGGAAAGATAAAAATAATAATTATTTACATTGTATTCTTGTATAGTGGGAAAACCAGAAAGATAGTAAGGGCACATTAAAAGTCTTTAACATTGAAAAAAATAATACTTATGACAGGCGTCTACTAAAGAAATTGTAGAAATATTTAAAGGAGGAAAAATGAAATTATATTTAAATGGCGGGGGTTGTGGTAACTAAACATTACTAGCATACAGAGAAATAAATAAAATAATTAATCATAATGAGCCGGTATTATATATACCACTTGCTATAGATGAAGAAGATCATCCATATGATAGTTGTTATGAGCGGATCAAAGAAGAAATATCAAGTATAGATATTCCAAAAATTGAAATGGTAAGATCATTTGAAGAATTAGAAGAATAGATGAAAAAATTAGAGATGTTTTAAAAAAAATACAAGATTTAAATGTTAAATAAAAAGAAAGGATTGATTATATGAATGTACCACAAAAAATTAAAAAAGGTGATACTGTTGCTATAGTAAGTTTATCAAGTGGTATGGGTGGTGAAAATGAATTTATTCACAAATATGAATTAGGAAAAAAAAGATTAGAAAATGAGTTCGGTTTAAAAGTTATAACCATGCCAAATGCATTAAAAGGAATTAAATATTTATATGAACACCCAGAGGCTAGAGCTGCAGATTTAAATAGTGCGTTTGAAAATAAAGAAATTAAGGCAATATTTTCTATGATTGGTGGTGATGATAGCATAAGAATTATTCCTTATATAAATCAAAAAGTTATAAGAGATAATCCTAAAATATTTATTGGATATTCTGATTCTACAATAACTCACCTGTTGCTATATAAAAACCGTCTTACATCTTATTATGGGCCTGCTATATTATCGGATATAGCTGAAAATGGAGCTATGTTTGAATACACAAAAAACAATATGGTAAATGCACTTTTTAGCAATAATCAACTTGTTATTAAATCAAGTAAAGAATGGACTAGTGATAGAATTGATTGGACTGATGCTTCAAGAGATAATGAGTTTAGAGAAATGCGCCCCGAAGAACATGGATATGAAGTGCTGCAAGGTCAAGGTGTTTTTGAAGGCGAATTATTGGGTGGCTGTTTAGAAGTTTTAGATATGGTTATTGGTACTGAAATTTGGCCTGATATTAGTGAATGGAAGAATAAAATATTATTTATAGAAACGAGTGAAGGGAAAATTAAACCTGATAAAGTTGTTTATTTTTTAAGACATTTATCAGCTTTGGAAGTATTTAATGAAATAAATGGTATAATAATTGGAAAACCAAAGGATGAGACTTATTATGAGGAATATAAAGACGCTTTTTTGAAAGTTATTAATATCGAAAATCATCTTCAAAAATTACCTATTTTATATAATGTTAATTTTGGTCATACTGCTCCTATATGTACTTTACCTTATGGAATGCATACAAAAGTTGATTTGGAA
>CAKPDW010000103.1 GCA_934149115.1 uncultured Clostridia bacterium | reverse complement strand
ATTGAAATTTTCAGTAAATTTGTTCGAGCGCGAAAATTTATTTTATAAATTTTCTGTGCAATTTTTTATATAATAGACTTTTTACTTTATTAAAAATGTAGCATAAAGTGGTACTGATTTTATATTGTTCTCAAATCCAAAATTTTTACTTGAAATTCGTATAGAATATTTAGGATTGTACTGCTTCATATAACTATTTAAACTCCTTGATGTTATATTGTCAGATGCTTTAACTTCAATTGGAATTAATCCATCTTCATTATACAAAATAAAATCTATTTCAGCATCACTATTTGATTTCCAATAATACAAACTCAATCCATTTCTAACTAATTGAGTTGCAACATAATTTTCTGCAATATTTCCTTTGTATAAAA
This sequence comes from uncultured Clostridia bacterium, assembly GCA_934149115.1. Lineage (GTDB taxonomy): Bacteria > Bacillota > Clostridia > TANB77 > CAG-508 > UMGS1994. The sequence continues at coordinate 1,248 of CAKPDW010000103.1, read as the reverse complement.
AAGAATTATCTAAAAGAATATCATTATATTGAATTTCTAATAAAGATGTAAGTACTCCTACATCACTTAAATATAATTTAAAATATTCTTCATCAGCATATGCTTTAGGTGGAATTTGAATACTTTTTAATAAATTACATTTATAAATCATTGTACTTGAAATTAACCATTGCATAGCTGACTCATAATCTCTGCTTCTGGCATTTGAATTAATTTTTGAGTATTGAAATTTATTACTTACATTTCCCAATTGACTTGGTATTGATTTATATATCGCCTCTATTTTTGATTTTTCAGTATTGTTAATTATATATTGATTCATATCATTTAAGTATGATTCTATTATATTTCTAATAATATCTTTATCAAAATTAAATATATTTTGATTAACATTCACTATATTTTGTACTGCTTGTGGCATACCTCCGACACATAAATACATCCTATATAATCCCATCAATTTTTCGTGTAATGCTGATGTCATTGGAATAGAATTGTTATAACATTTATAAATTTCACTAATTAAACCTTGAGATGATGTTGCCATTAAAAATTCCTCAAAATCCATAGGATACATATATTCCATTTTAACTTTTCCTACAGGAAATGATGAATGAAAGCGATTTATCTTTACACCTAGTAAACTACCTGCGCATATTATTTTGAATGGCTTTTCTGATTCGCAAAAGTATTTTAAATTACTGATTAATTTTTCACTTAACTGAATTTCATCAAAAAATATTATTGTCTTTTCTAGGTCTATTTCTTTATTTAAAATCCATTGCATTTTAGTAAACTTTTCTTCTGTTGGTATTGATTGCTCAAATAAATCTACTATTTGTGGATTATCTAATAAATTAATATAAATGTATTTTTCAAATTCTTTTTGGCAAAATTCTTTTATTATATATGTTTTCCCAATTTGCCTTGCACCAATAATCATAAGTGGTGTTTCTATGGAGTTTTTCTTCCATTCAAGCAAATTGTTATAAATTTTTCTTTCCATATATTTACTCTCCTTTTGCTTTGTTTCTCATATTTATTATATTCTTTTATATATAAAATATCAAGCATTTTCACATTTTTTGGAGATGCTTTTAGGATTTTTTCACGTTTTTTGGAGATGTTTTTTAAAAAATTTCACTAAAATTGGAGATAGTATATAACTTTATGTACTATGTCAAGATAGTAGACACGAAAAAAATTATTTTTTATTTTGCATTTTTAAAAGTAGACACATCCAACTTT
>CAKPDW010000102.1 GCA_934149115.1 uncultured Clostridia bacterium | reverse complement strand
ACCATTGTTTGACTAATGGTGGACATATGACAAAAGTTGAACTTAGTAAAAAAAATCAAGGCAAAATAGAAAGCTTTGAAAAAACAATAAAAAAAATGAAAGAATCAGGAATAGGTTTAGGAAAAATTATTATAAAATAAGAAAAAAGCCTCAGTATAGTTAAAAATATATTGAGGACTTTTTTTCATTATTTATTAAATTTTTAATATCATCAGGTAAATCAGAATGAATAACTATTTTTTCTTTACTAATTGGGTGGATAAATGTTACTTCGTATGCGTGTAAAGCTTGTCTAGAGATTAGAGGACTTTCAGTACCATATAATGAATCACCAACAATTGGATGACCAATATATTTTGAGTGAACTCTAAGTTGATGAGTACGGCCAGTTTCTAATGTATATTCTACTAAAGTCATATTATTAAGCTTTTCTAAAACTTTAAAATGGCTAATAGCTAAATCACCGTCTTTTCTTATTTCACGTTCAATTATACTTCCATTTTTTCTTCCAATTGGTGCAGAAATTGTACCAGAATTTTTTTCTAGTATTCCTGAAAGGATTGCTAAATATTTTTTCTTAAAAATATTTGATTTCATTTGTTTTACTAAACATTCTTGAATATATTCGTTTTTAGCGAAAATAACAATTCCAGATGTGTCTTTATCTAAGCGATTTACTGGCCTGATTTTTTTTTGTAAACCTATTTTTTCAAAATAAGATTTTACACCATTTGAAAGTGAAAATTCATAATGTAAAATTGAGGGATGAACTGGTAGGTTTGAGGGCTTGTCTACAATTAATAAAAAATCATCTTCATATAATATATTTAATTTAATGTTTGGATTAGATAATATGTTAGAAGAATCTTCTTTGGAATTTTCAATTATGGTTAAAATATCATTAGGTTTTATTTCATAATTTATAAATACAGGTATGTCATTTATATAAATTGAATTTGAACTTTTCAATTTTAATATAAACCTATCAGACATATTAAATTTGTTTTTTAATATTTGTTTAATTGATTCATCAGAATTTGCAACAACATATGTTAATTTCATAAATACCACGCTTTCTAAATAATTATTATCATTTTATTATATTGACTTTGAGAAGTCAATTTTATATAATCAAAGCAAACCGAACTTATAAATTAAGGAGGATAACATGAATTTTATAGAAGAAATGAAAAAAAGAGCAAAAACTGCAATAAAGACAATTGTTCTTCCAGAAGCGGAAGATTTAAGAGTTCTTGAAGCAGGAAGCAAAGTGGAAAAAGAAGGTTTTGCTAAAATAATATTAATAGGAAATATTGAAAAAACAAAAGAATTAGCAAAAGAAAATAATATAGACATCACAAATATTAAAATTATTGATCCAGAAACTTCAGAAAAATATGAAGAATATACTAAAGCTTTTTATGAACTTAGAAAAGCCAAAGGAATTACAGAAGATGATGCAAAAAAAATAATCAAAAATCCGGTATATTTTGGAATGATGATGGTAAAAAAGGAGGATGCAGATGGTTTAGTATCAGGTGCAGCACATTCAACATCAGATACTTTAAGACCTGCACTTCAAATTTTAAAAACAGCTCCAGGAACAAAGCTTGTATCAGCATTTTTCTTAATGAATGTACCAAATTGTGAATATGGAGAAAATGGAATTTTTGTATTTGCAGATAGTGGATTAAATGAAAATCCAGATAGTGATAAAT
>CAKPDW010000101.1 GCA_934149115.1 uncultured Clostridia bacterium | reverse complement strand
TAATAAGCCTCAATAAAATCGTAAACGTTTTTTCCAGTTCCCCATATATTTTTTGGAAAAAAATCGTGACTTAATATTAACAAATTATTTTTTTTCATATAAACACACCTTCACATCCATTCTTTTTATATATATATCACATTTATAATTAAAATCATATAATCTTTCTAGCATAGAAGGAATAAATAGTTTTTCAACTAACTTATAGTTATCTTTTGGAGTATAATTAATTGTTATAATTTTATCACATTTAATATCATTATCAATTTTTACAATTGATACATCAACGGAATCATTATATGAAGAATAAAACTTCATTTTTTCAGTATTAACTCTCGATGAAATTACACTTAAGTTATTATTTATAAGAATATGGAGCAAATTGTATTTTCTTAATAAAAAGAGTATTGCATATTCCACATCAATAATAAAAGTTGATCTATCATAATCTGATATAGAATTATCATATATTTTTTTAAAATAAATTTTCAAATCATTTTTATTATATTCTTTATAAAATTCAACAAAATTATCTTTAATTGTAAATTTAAAACTTAACATCAAATTATATTTTAAATAATATTCAGCCTTAGTCAATTTTATAACTTCATCTGGATAATCCTTATTTGATAATAGAATGAGCCTTGCATCATATTTTACTAAACTTCTTATCAAAATATTTTTTTTAAAACCTTCATCTATGCCATATGTATAAATAAAAGAATAATTATCAAAAAAATTATTAGTTAATTTATTTAAATTGTTTATTAAATAATATGAATTAATAAGTCCAATATCTTTAATTTTTTTATAATAAAAGTTTGCTTTTTTATCATTAGAACAAATACACAAAATATCGACATTTTCATAAAGCAATTTTGTAAAAAATCTAAATTCATCACCAATTTTATTTATAACAATCAACTTTTTATTCATATTCTTCCTCCAAAAAATCATTTATCAATTTTGCAAGTTTTATCATTTGCCTATATTTTCCAATACTTATTCTCACCCAATTTTTATCTAGTTCTAAATACATAGAAGAAATATTTGCAATTATATAATTATGTTTTTTTAAATAAATCAACAAGTTATCAACATTTATATAATTTTTAAACTTTATATTCACAAATGAAACATGCGCATCAACATAATTATCAATATATTTAAAATTTAATAAACTTTTAAACACCTCAAAATTTTTTTTAAAAACAGAACGATTAATTTTAAAATAATATCTTCCGATGTCATTTATAATATTTTCTAAAAAAATACTATTAGAAAATATAATCTTATTTTCTTTTATTCTTTTTATTATTTTTTGAGTTGAACAAAGTAAGGCAATTCTCATTCCACCAAGACTTAAGATTTTAGAAAAAGATAATAAAACAGATAAATTAGAATAATTACGCACATCGAAATAAAGAGTATTCTTGAAAAAATCGTCAGAAAAAGAAAGTAATGTTTCATCAATAACAAAATGGCAATTTTTATTATTATCTATTAATTTTTTAATATATTTTTTGGAAATATAAGATAAAGTAGGATTATTTGGATTACAAATATAAATTAAATCTACTTCTTTTGCTAATTTATCTATTTCCAATAAATTATATTTATCTTTCATCATAATATATTTTAATTGACATTTATTATGAGATGCAATATATTGCATTCCCCAAAAAGTGGGAGCAATAAAGCCTACTTTTTTAGCTTTCAAGCATCTTATTAAATCGTTAAAAGCACCTAACGTACCATTTGCTAAACACATATAAGA
>CAKPDW010000100.1 GCA_934149115.1 uncultured Clostridia bacterium | reverse complement strand
AAAATGAGATTACGACACCATTGGTGACGCAATTATCCTGAATAAATAATTTGCTTAATATAAATTAATTGAAAAAAATAGAAACAAAACTTAGAGAAATGAAAAATTTGATAGATAATAAAGATAAGTGATAAGTCAGAAAGGTGTGATAAAATGGACAAATATATAATAAGAATGATTCTAGATGATTTTGAAAAAAATTTTAACCTTCCAGTACAGATTGTGTATGATTCAAGAACAAGCATTATGAAAAGTAATCCAGAATTTAAAATTGGAAATTCAGCTGCTGCTTTTCAAGATAATAATTCAAAAACTATATATCTTTTCTCAGATACAATTGAAAAAATTCGAAAAAAAAATTATTTTAATAAATCAGGTGAAAATGATAATGGATTGACTTTTTTAATTTTAGCTTCATTTCATGAACTTGAACATTATATTCAACGTATACATCCAGAAAAATTAAGAGAGGAAAAATTAGATTATCCTAAAGCAATGCTTGATATGGAAGATTTAATTATAAAGGCTAGTATGTTTTTACCAGATATTACAAAATTTGATTATCATACTTTTCATGATAATCTTTTATTGGAAATTGATGCTGATAAAAAAGGAACAAAAAACACTAGAAGTTTTGCAAGATATTATAAATTACCAAAAGTAAACCAAAGATACTTAAATTTAATGGATGAATATAATGAATTCAGAATCAATAATTATGATATTCCAATATTCGTGAATGAATTTATTAAAATAATTAATCAATATCCAGATATGCTTAGAAACAGACATTGGCTTGATTGTGATGAATTAATACAATTCTTTAATCCAGATGGAACATTAAAGCCAATTAATGAGCTTATGACTATTGATAGCAAATTACTGCCATATTTTGTTTCCTCACTGAATTGCATAAAATCAATAAATGGATTGCCAATTAATCATGAACAAATTTGTTTTGTTGATAAGTGTTTAGAGTTTGTTATAGATGAACATAATAAAAAGGAAAAAAAATTAAGTGAAATTCCATTTTCGCATATACAAGCAACTCTTAATGAATTAAAAAAATATACTCAAGTTAATGGAGAAAATTCTAAAACCATTAGATATATGGCTAATGAAAATTATTATAGTTATCTTCATCAAGTTAAACAATACTTTGAAAATTTGGAGAAAGGGTTACAAGAAAAAGGTGGGTATTCAAGATGATCTAAGAAGAACTTAATCAAATAAAAATTATAATACTAAATTCTATGATATCTTTTCTTAAAATGAGGGGTTGGGATTTCCCCATATACGAATTTGTATGGGAGTACAAATTCAGTGCTGGCTAGACATAGATTTTATTCCCATCTTCAAAAAAGAGGATTAAAATTACTTTAATAATTTTTTCCTCTTTTTTGAAAACTCTTTATATAAAAACATATTCTTTTAAGACAATTTCTTCTGCTGTATTTTTATAGGTGTTCATTAATTTTGTCCATTCTAATGGATTTAATTTCAAGCATGAAAAAAGGCCTCCTTTCTAGAAAGAGAACTTTTAAAGTTTTATATAAAATAAAAACTCACGAACAATTAAGTCCGTAAGTTGATTTCAAATGGAGCCAATGTCGTAGGTATCTACAACTTTTTTCCCAATACACGAATTGATATACAAATATCAATCACTAATAACATTTTATCACAAAAACTAATAAATTTTGAAATTTTTTGAAATTTTTGTAAAAGATTTAAAAAGTCTGAGCAACAAAAGTTTCATCTTTTTGTAAATCATAAAATTCATAACCATTTGTAGTTACTTCAAAAATTTCATTCTT
>CAKPDW010000099.1 GCA_934149115.1 uncultured Clostridia bacterium | reverse complement strand
TCAACAAGAGATGAATTGTTCATAAAAGAATCAGAATTAATAAAGAAATTAGCTAAAAAAGATTCTTGTGTAATAGTTGGAAGATGTGCTGATTTCATAATGAAAGATAATAAGAATGCAGTAAAAGTATTTATCTACAGCAACATGGAAGACAAAATTAAAAGAGTAAATAAATTTTATGGTGTTGATAAAGAAAAAGCTGAAAAAGAAATAAAAAATACAGATAAACAAAGAGCAAATCACTATAAATACTATACAGATAGAGAATGGAAGGAATATTCAAATTATGATATATGTATAAATAGTGATACACTTGGCGTTGAAAAATCTGCAAACGTTATTTATGATATGATTCAAAATAGAAAATAATGAAAAATAGGTGTTGTTCAAACACCTATTTCTTTTTAGAGATTTTTTTAATAAAATATAGAAATATAGAAATAAATATGATAAGATAATTAAGAATGAAGAGAGGTATCTATGAAAGGTTTGGTTATGAATTGTGTAATGTGTAAAGGAACTTTAGAAAATAAAAACACAACTTTTATGATTGAATTAGATAATTGTATTATTATTATAAAAAACGTACCTTCACAAGTATGTAAACAATGTGGAGAAGTTACTTATAGCGATGAGGTGGCTAAGCAATTAGAGAAACTTGTAAATACTGTTAGAAACACAATTACGGAAATTACAGTAATAAATTATACAGAAAAAGTTGCTTAAAAATAATTAAGAACTATGAAATGTCAATTATGTATTTAGCATAATTGACATTTGTGTTTTAAAAGAATTTTTCAATATTATTTCAATAAAAAAGAGTTAACATGAAATCATATGGAGGCAAAGATGAAAATATTAATAATTGAAGATGAATACGGCTTGGCTGATGCAATATCAGAAATATTAAAAAATGAAAACTTTGTAACTACAATAGTGACAGACGGAGAAGAAGGAGAATATGAGGCTCTTAGTGGAATATATGATTTGATATTGCTAGATGTAATGTTACCTAAAAAAGATGGATTTGAAATCTTAAGAAGTATAAGAAATGAAAAAATAAAAACACCTGTAATCATGTTAACAGCAAAATCAGAGATAGATGATAAACTTCAAGGTCTAGAACATGGTGCAGATGATTATATTACTAAGCCATTTCATATGAGAGAATTATTAGCAAGAATAAAAGCTGTTTTAAAAAGAACAAATAATTTAGATGAGTTAAATATTTTAGAATTTAATGGATTAAAATTAAATTTAGACATATGTCAAATGTGTTGCAAAGATAATTCTATAACAATTAACGGAAAAGAAATGGAACTATTGCAATTATTGCAAGTATGGATAAGCTAATTAATAATTTGCTATATTTGGCTAAAACTGAAAATATAAAAGAAATAAAAAACAAAGAAACTTTTGATTTATCATCAGAAGTTAAAATGATAAGTTCAATGTTTGAGAGTATGGCATATGAGAAAAAAGTACATATAAATTATAATATCGCAGAAAATATAAAATTCAATGGAGTAAAAGAAGATATAAAAAGAATATTATCAACTCTTATTGAAAATGCAATAATGCATACAAAAGAAAATGGAAAGATTTATATAGAGTTAAACAAAGAAAAAAATAACACTATTATTCAAGTAAAAAACGAAGGTGAGCCAATACCAGAGGCTGAACGTGAAAAAATATTTGAAAGATTTTATAGAGTAGACAAGTCAAGAAACAGAAAAGAAAAAAGATACGGCTTAGGATTAGCTATTGCCAAATCAATTGTGGAACAGTATAATGGAAAAATAGAAGTACAATGCAGTAACGGAATAACAACATTTAAGGTGACAATTATTTAAAACATATTGCTACGGAAAAGGGAGAGAAAAAATGACGTGGAATC
>CAKPDW010000098.1 GCA_934149115.1 uncultured Clostridia bacterium | reverse complement strand
AAAATATCATATTTTCTAAACTCCAAAAACTCATTTATACTTTTTGCAAAATCTTCCATAGTAAAAGTATTTTCTCTTTCTACTAAATCTTCTATATAGTCAAAATATCCAGATACTGCTCTTTCAAGTCTTTTTATTTGTTTTTCATCTAAATAATTTTTAGCAATAACAACATCAGATTTCAAAATTCTTCCATCTGGTGAATTTTTCCAAGTAGTTAATCCCATATTTTCTTTAGTATGATCTGCTTTTTGATATATAATTTCTGCTGCTGTATTACCTGTAATCGCATAATGGAATTTATTTTGAACAGTTGCATAAAATCTTTGAGTTATATCAGAATCTTTATCATAATCTATACTACATTCTGCAAATATATCTGTTATCTGTTGCCATATTCTTCGTTCACTTGTCCTAATTGAACGAATTCTTTCTAATAGCTCTTTAAAATAGTCTTTTCCAAATTTAGGGCCGTTTTTTAATAGTTCATCATTTAAAACAAATCCCTTTTTTATGTATTCTTTCAATGTATTAGTTGCCCATATTCTAAAGTCTGTTGCTTGTTTTGAGTTTACTCTATACCCGACTGCTATAATAGCGTCTAAACTATAAAACGATATTTCTCTTGAAACCTCTCTATTTCCCTCTTTCTGAACTATTCGAATTTTTCGAATAGTTCGATTTTCTTCTAATTCATGTGTTTCAAAAATCTCCTTTAAATGATAATTTATTGTATTTACTTCTACATCAAATAATTTTGACATTGATTTTTGAGTTAACCAAAAATCTTCATTATCATATAAAACTTCTACAGAAACATTATCATTATTTTGACTTTGGTATATGATTAAATCTTTTAAATTTTCTATTGGATTCATTTATACTCTCATCCCTTCTCTTTATATCTCTATAACTTGTAATTTATGAATTTCCTATAATAACTTTTCCACTTATATCACAAATATAACAATTTGAAAAAACATTATGAATGTGATTTAAAATTTCTTTATTATTTTTTATATCATTATTAACTAATATACCTTCAATTAATGCTGCAGGAACACCAAATATAATGCCTTTTTCTCTACCAGTTTCATGTATATCGAAATGTCCATCAATATATTTTTTTATATACCATTCTGGTAATATTTCTTCTAATACTGTTCTATTAAATTCATCACTAAAAATATCATTTTTTAATATATCATTCTTCTTGTCCGTATCATTACTAATAATAAACGCCATTGTACTATTGTTATAATATTCATTTGGAATAAATCGTTGTTCTTGATTTTGATATATAACAAAATCTCTATAATTTTTACATTTTTTTAGATTGTGTGAAATATCATCAATTGATGATATTATATGATATTTTGTTTCTCCATCTTTATTGATAATTTCTATTGTAACACCTGCTCGTACATCAATAAATTGTTTCAAAGACATTTCTTGTTCAACATTCCAGAACTCTACTATATATGGTTTCTTTTTTACAATATTTTCTATTGCATAAAACTCTGAAGCCATTAATCCATTTTCTTTTATTATAGATATTTTTTTTGGTTCAATCCTTGAACCATGAATTAAACTATTTGTTGTTAAAAATACTTCTTCTCCTTCTTTATATCTATTTGTATTTTTTTCATTATAGGCAAAATAATTATTTATTTGTTCAAAAAATATTTGTTTTGTAACAACATTATTAAATCTTTCTTCTATTATTCTTTTAAGAAGTTCTCTATCCATATATTTTCCTCCATATAATTTTATCTCAATGACAATTTACTATTTATTTTCAAATTCAAACATTTTTTAAAAAATTACTAGTTATCTTTAAATTTTTTCTTTAAATCCTTTGAATAATATATTAAATCAGTACAAACTAAATCTCCATCTTTTATTTCTTCTTTATAATTATCTATAAAGAA
>CAKPDW010000097.1 GCA_934149115.1 uncultured Clostridia bacterium | reverse complement strand
GAATATAAATCATCTGTCTTTTTTATCTTTGTAAGTTCAGAACAAGTGACCCCAGGAGCTATTGCATTAACTCTAATTCCACTTTTATAAAATCTTCTAGAAAGTCCCTCAGTCAAACTATTAATAGCTACTTTGGTCAAACCATATGGAATATCATCACACATACTTCCTCGTTCAGAAGATATAAAAATAATATTTCCATTTTTTTGCTTAGATTTTTGAAATAATTTTATATATTTTTTTGAAAGAAAATATGAGCTTTTTAAATTAGTATTAAATTGCATATCGTAATTTTCTTCTGAAACATCTAAAATATTTTCTTCATGCAATGATATACCAGCATTATTAATTATTCCATCTAATTTGTTATATTTTGAAAAAATATTTTCTAATACTTTTTCTGATTCATGGACATCTGTTACATCAATTTTAACATATTCGCAATTATCTCCTAGTTCGTTCTTTGCTTTTATTAATTTTTCTTCATTACGGCCACCTATTATTACAAAAGCACCACTATTAATTAATGATTTAGCAATTTCAAAGCCCAAGCCTGATCCTCCACCTGTAATAAAATAATTTTTGCCTTCATGTATTTTATTACTTGAATTAACACATATATTTGAATAAACAATTGGTTGTTTATTTTCATAAAGTACAAACTTTATTAACCTTTTAACGTATTTTTTTAATGACATATAAAATCACCTCTTAATAATTTTTTTTATTTTACTTTTTGATTCTTCAGATAAATTATTTTTAATTTGTTTTTTTAATTTGCCTTTAAAAGTAGATTTCAAATTTCTAATCATTGAAAGAGCCTCACTTTCATCAGAAGAATTTGTAAATACTTCGAAAACTACCGGTTTAGCGTAAATTTTATCTGAACAAAAGTAATCCAAGTTATCAGTAAACTCACTCTTTGTTTTAGCTGATAGATATTCAAACCCTAAATTCTCCACAAAATTTTTAACTAAATTTTCTGATTTATTGCCAAAATGTCCATCTGCTGCAATATATGGAGAAACACTATCCTGACCGATAACATGAGCAGGATGGCTATAATTATGAAATTCAGTTCCACATCCGTTGTTAACAAGAAGAATTCTTAAATTTGAATTTATATGTCGATTACCAAGAGAATTTAAATCGTAAAAGAAAGCCAAGTCTCCCACTACTCCAAAATAATTTTTATTTGTGTTGCATAATGAAGCTCCAATTAATGTTGAAAGTATGCCATCTATTCCAAATCCACCAGTATTACAATATACATTAAATCTTTTATTACTATTAAAATAGTTCCATGACCTTAAAGTATTTAATATTGCCAAGTGAACTACAGAATCATCCGGTAATTTATTTATCAGATTTTTAGAAATATATAAATTAGAAAAAGGTAAATCAAGTTCATTTGCAAGATTAGAAAATGAAATAATTTCATTATTTAATTCATCAAATAACGTATTATCTTTTTTTTGGTAATTTTCATTGTTACATTTTCTGAAAAAATCAAATTCAGCCATTTCAAAAACATTTTTTAATTTTTTAAAAGTATCCACAACTAATCCATCAGGATTTACTCTCCAAACAGAAACAGGATCTAATTTCATATATGCACCAGAGGTATTACCAATATGAATTAATAAATCAAAATTATTAGGCATATCAATACTTTCTTGATCACATAAAATATTAAATTGTATTTTATATTTGCCATAATAATTACTAGTGTAATCACAAATTACTACGGCATTATAATTGGAGCAAAAAGTTTCTATTTCACTTTGTAATTCGTTATTAATAATTGCGTGATTTCCTATAAAAATGGCTATTTTTTTATAATCATTCAAATCAGGAAAATCATCATATAATTTATACTTTCTTATAACTCTAAATTTTGGTAACTCCTCAACATCAAATATTTTTGTAACCTCTGTTCCTAAATTAATATGAACAGGTCCAGGATTATTAGATTTCAATTGCAAAAAAGCTTTATTG
>CAKPDW010000096.1 GCA_934149115.1 uncultured Clostridia bacterium | reverse complement strand
TTCTTTGATAATCTTTCTTTCAACTTTTTCAACATATCTAAAACTCCTTATATTAAATATAAATATATTTTAGATATTTATATTTAATCGTCAATGGAAGTTTTTTTATATTATTAATAATTAATATGACATAAATGACAAAATTCGACAAAAAATCCCGCTATTAGCGAGATTTCAAGTTTATTTTTATTTTTTATTACTTAATATATCTTTTTAATATCTTTTAGATTACATATAGTATATATTTCTTAGGGCTACAGCCATTTTATTCATTTTTTGGTAATTTTCATATTTTTGTAGTGTGGAAAACTTTTTCAAGTTTTTCCACACCACTTTTTTATCCACAACCTTTGTCATGGGGACGTTTTTTTTGACAATCATTAAATTTCAAATCACGCTTTTTTTGTAGAGGAGCGCAGTGTGCTCCATTACACAATTTTATTGATACGCATATCAGTGGTGACGTTTGACACTTTTGCATTAGATTTATTGGTTATAAATATTTATATGGAATAATTTTATTTTTTTCGTCTAGATTAATTAGATTATCATACATACATATAATTCCACCTTCTCCAATATTACCTATTTTTTCTAATACTTTAAAGTTTGAAATCATGTCTTTTGTTGGATTGGCTGATTTTTTTATTTCTATTGGATGCAATTTTCCATTTTGTTCTATTATTAAATCTATTTCTTTTTTTTCTTTGTCTCTGTAAAAATAAATTGGTGGTCTTAGCTCTCCACTATTATAGTAGCTTTTTATAATTTCTACTATGACGAAGTTTTCAAAAAAGTTTCCTGCCATGTTTCCTGCTTCTAATACTTCTTTGTTTTTCCATCTCGTAAGGTATGATACTAAGCCTGTGTCTAGAAAATAAATTTTTGGCGTTTTTACTGCTCTTTTCATTATGTTGTTATAATATGGTTCTAATAAATATACAATATTTGATGATACTAATATTGATAGCCATCTTTGTGCTGTTGGTATTGTTATTCCTACTTCTGTTGCAACACTGTTTAAATTTAATAATTGTCCTATTCTGCTTGCTAGTGCTGTCATAAATTTTAAAAATGTTAATGTGTCTCCTACTTGTGTCAAATTTCTTACATCTCTTTCTATATATGTGTTTACATACATTGAATAGAACATTTCAAAATCGCTTTCTTCTTGATATAGTGCTGGCATTGTTCCTTTGTGGATAATATCCCAGATTTCGTTATATGAGATATCTGTGTTGAATTTTACTCGTTTTTCAAGATATTCTTCATTTGGCATGAATGGTTCATTAAAATCTACTTTTTTTATTTCTCTTAAACTTAGTCCTAATAGGTTTAAAATTCCAATTCTTCCAGCTAGGCTTTCGCTTACGTTTTTCATTAAATGAAATTGTTGTGAACCTGTTAGGTAAAACATTGCTTTTTTTTCACTGTTGTCAATTGCTATTTTAATGTATCTTAATAAATCTGGTGCATACTGAATTTCATCTATTATTATTGGTGGTTTATTTGATTTTAAAAATAAATTTGGATCTTCGTTTGCTGATTGGTTTAACAACATGTCGTCTAATGTTATATAATTTATGTTTGATTTTATATTTCTTAACATTGTTGTTTTTCCAACTTGTCTAGCTCCGGTGACTAAAATTGCTTTGAATATTTTTTCTTGTTTTTTTATTACGTTTTCTGCACTTCTTTTTATATATTCCATCTTTTTGCCTCCTTGACTATTATAATTTATAATATTATTATAGTCATATTCTTACTTTTTGTCAATCTTCTTCCATCATTCTTTGACATTTTTGCAATTAAGTTTTCATGTCAGCAGGTTGGGAAAGAATTAAATTTTAACACAGATAACATTTCAACGCACTGATTTTGATTAGAATATTTATATTACAAGGCAAAAGTGGAGAAAATTTCGCAGTCGTACGAGTGTACGTCGAGGAAAGTTTCTCCACTTTTAACGCAGTAAGATATCATTCTAATCGAAATCTAA
>CAKPDW010000095.1 GCA_934149115.1 uncultured Clostridia bacterium | reverse complement strand
AAATAATTCTATCACACTCATTAATTATTTAAAACTTTTTTCTGACTGTCCGTGTCTACTTTTTATAATACAATATTAAAAAATTTTTCCTTGACTTTTTTATGTAAATATCTTAAAATATTATTCGTTACTATAAACTATTTGTTTTTATTATGAAAGGATGATAATTATGACAGAATCCGGAAGAATCTCTAATGATTATTGGGGATTTATTATCAGTCATCCGGGGTGTTCCCCAGGTGAAGCCATGTACTATGCGAAAGCGAAAGAAAATGCTCGCTGGGGAATGTCTACCCCTCCATATGAAGGAACTCGCAGCACTATTCACCCTGATGTATATATCAAAAAGGGATCTAGATATAAAGGGTAATAGAAAATTTTAGAAAAGAAGGAGTGAAATTTTTTCACTCCTTTTTTGTATAAAAAAATAATACCTGTAATTCTAACAATTTTTCTCTACAAATCTTTAAACGAATACCATAATATTCTTGACTATTCAAGCTTTTTGTTGTAATATTAATAAGTATATTTATTGTATTTTATAATAAATATATATTAATATTTTAAGGAGAGAATACTTTTATATGTTATGTTCAGTTTGTAAAAAAAATACGGCAGTTATTTTTATAAATAAAGTGGAAGACGGTAAAACTTCTTTGGAAGGTTTATGTTATAGTTGTGCTAAAGAAAGAGGAATTAATCCTTTGGAAGTTTTAGCAAAACAATCTAATCTTTCTGAGGATGAACTTAATGATATGTCTTCTCAATTAGAAAATATCTTTAATGATATAACTGAAAATATTTCTGATATGGATGATTCTGAAAATTCTGGATTTGCCCCTATGCTTGGAAGTATTTTTGGTTTTAATAAAAAAGATAATAATGATGATGAAAAAGCTTCTGCTTCTAATACTAATAATAACAAGGAAAGAAAAAAAGTTAAAACAGAAAAACGTCCAAAGGAAAAAAAGAAAAAATTTCTTGATTCATTTGGAACTAATTTAACTGAAAAAGCTAAACAAGGCAAACTTGATAGAGTTATTGGTAGAAATAAAGAAATACAAAGAATTACTCAAATATTAAATAGACGTTCTAAAAATAATCCTTGCTTAATCGGTGAGCCTGGTGTTGGTAAAACTGCTATTGCTCAAGGATTAGCTATTAGAATTGCTGAAGGAAATGTTCCTGCAAAATTACTTAATAAGGAAGTTTATTTAATTGATATGACAGCAATGATTGCTGGAACTCAATTTAGAGGTCAATTTGAATCTAGAATGAAAGCTTTGGTAGATGAATGTAAAACTTATGGAAATATTATTTTAGTAATTGATGAAATTCATAATATTATTGGTGCTGGTGATGCAGAACATTCAATGAATGCTGCAAATATATTAAAACCTTCTCTTTCTAATGGTGATATTCAATTAATAGGAACTACTACTCTTACTGAGTATAGAAAATATATTGAAAAAGATTCTGCATTAGAAAGAAGATTTCAACCAGTTATTGTTGATGAACCTTCAATTGATGATACTATTGAAATTATTCAAGGTATCAAAAAATATTATGAGGATTTTCATAAAGTTTTAATTTCTAATGATGTTATAGAAAAAACAGTAAAAATGTCTGAAAAATATATTCATGATAGATTTTTACCTGATAAGGCTATTGACTTAATTGATGAAGCTTGTTCTAGAATAAACTTAAATAATAAGGAACTTTATGAAATCGAAGTTATTAAAAATAAATTAGCTAAAATAGCTGAGGAAAAAGAAGAAGCTGTTTCTTCTGATTCTACAGAAGATTATCAAAAAGCAGCTGATTTAAAAACTAAAGAATGTATTTTAAATGATCGTTTAGAAGAACTTAATAAAAATTTAAAATTAAAAGCATTGACTGTTCAAGATATTGCTGAGGTTATTGAAAATTGGACTAAAATTCCTGTAACAAAAATAACAGAAGCTGAAACTCAAAAATTATTAAATTTAGAGTCTAATCTTCATAAGAGAATTATTGGTCAAAACTCTGCTGTTTCTGCAGTAGCAAAAGCAATTAGAAGGAATCGTGCTGGTCTTCAAACTACAAAAAGGCCACCTTCATTTATATTTGTTGGTCCTACTGGTGTTGGAAAAACAGAACTTGCAAAAGCTCTTGCTTCTGAAATGTTTGGTAGTGAAGATTCAATTATTAGAATAGATATGTCTGAATATATGGAAAGTCACTCTACTTCTAAATTAATTGGTTCTCCTCCAGGATATGTTGGATATGATGATGCAGGTCAATTAACTGAAAAA
>CAKPDW010000094.1 GCA_934149115.1 uncultured Clostridia bacterium | reverse complement strand
CTTCTTATTTTAGATGTAACTATTAATTCAGTAATCATTCCTCTTTTAGGACATTTATAATCTAAATAATCATATTCTTCATATGGAGGAATTGTACCTATAATAAGTCCAATTGCTTTGTCATTTTCAATTGCTAAATAGCATTTACCATTATTCTTATCTACTTCATCCAAATCGACTAATGCCATCTTCTCATGATATTCAGGATGAACTTGATCTAATTCATCTTTATCAATAGATACAATATATTCTTCAAGTTCTGTTAATAAATTTCTAACGTCTTCAAGATATTTTTCTTCATATTCTATTATTTTCATAATTAGCCACCTCTATTTATTGTTAAAAATGAATACATCCTCTATTCCATCATTTTTAGTTATATAATTTCCATTAGTATATTCTGATATTATATTTTTCCAAAATGAATATGCAATAGGATTGTTTTCCATTGGTTGGACCTCCCAATCACCCCTAAATTTTTCAAATATTTCATAAGCGACTCTTTTCCCAATATGATTCCTTCTAAATCTTGGCATTATTAAGAATTCGGCAATACACTTTCCATTTTTATTAAATTTTAAATTTTCATTTACCATAACCATTCCTACATATGTTTTTCCACTTTTAATAAAATATGCACTTCGATCCTCATCAGTAAAGTAATTATCAAACCATCTATATTCAAATATACATTCCTCATTTACATCATTATCAATATATTGCGAACCATCATATAAGGAATATTGTAACAATTTATATAATTTTTCTTTTTCTTGATGTTTTACATCAATTAATTTGTAATTCATTATAATCACCAACTTTTACATATTATATCATACAATGTACTTGCATTTTGTTAAAGCTAGTAAAAAAACTTATCTAAAACTTATCTAAACATCTTTTTTGAGGTAAAATTACCTAAAAATTGTAAGCGCTAAAAAACTCGCAAGCCCTTTATTATAAGGCTTTGCGAGCTTATTTTCCGCAACACTGTTTATATTTTTTGCCTGAGCCACATGGACAAAGTTCATTACGTCCTACTTTTTTATCTGATTTAATAGGAGTTCCTTTGGTTTTAACGTGTGTGTCGTGTACTATTTTATTTGATCTTTGTTCTTTTCTTTCAGTATTTTGTCTTACTTCAGCTTTTAATAAATATATTGAAATTTTTGACTCAATACTAGCCATTAAGTTATCAAATAATTCATAGCCTTCCATGGTATATGCTTGTAAAGGATTTGTTTGACCATAACCACGTAAACCTATACCTTCTCTTAAATGTTCCATATTACTAATATGATCTACCCAAGCTTCATCTATTACTCTTAATGATATTGCTTTTTCGAATTCATTAATTATTTCTTTTGGAATACTCTTTGTTTTTTCTTGATAATCTTTTCTTACTTTTTCTGTTAGATATTCTTTAATTTCAAGTTCGTCTTTCATATCAAGAATTTCGTCTACTTTTAA
Source organism: uncultured Clostridia bacterium (assembly GCA_934149115.1). GTDB lineage: Bacteria > Bacillota > Clostridia > TANB77 > CAG-508 > UMGS1994. The sequence goes on along the minus strand of CAKPDW010000094.1, from coordinate 893 downwards.
TTTGTCTGTTTTAATTAAATTTGTATTTAAATATTCTATTATTTCTGATTTATCAAATTCTGTTAAGTAACCTTCTGGTTCTATGTGTTCATCTACGAGATTAGCTATATTATTATCAAATGTTGCTTGAATTCTTTCAGATATTGATTCTTGTTCTAATATTTCATTTCTTCTAGCATAAATTATTTCTCTTTGTTCGTTCATTACGTTATCATAATCTAGTAAAGATTTACGAGTATCATAGTTATTTCCTTCAACCTTTTTTTGAGCGGTTTCAATACTCTTTGTAAATGTTTTTGATCTTATAGCTTGATCATCACTAAAGCCAACACTAATAAGCATTGCTTGAATTTTTTCTGTACCAAAACGACGCATTAAATCATCATCAAATGAAACGAAGAATTGAGACATACCAGGGTCTCCTTGACGACCAGAACGACCTCTTAATTGGTTGTCGATACGACGAGATTCATGTCTTTCTGTACCAATTACGCAAAGACCACCTAGTTCTCTTACGCCTTCGCCAAGTTTTATATCGGTTCCACGACCAGCCATATTTGTAGCAATAGTAATAGCACCTTTTTCACCAGCTTTGGCAACTATTTCAGCTTCTCTTTCATGATTTTTAGCATTTAAAACTTCGTGTTTTAATCCTTCTTTTTTTAGTAGAGCACTTAGTTTCTCATTATTTTCAACTGAAATTGTACCAACTAAGATTGGTTGACCAGTTTCATGAATTTCTTTGATCTTTTTAACTATTGCTGCAAATTTTCCTTTTTCTGTAGCATAAACTAAATCTGGGTAATCTTTTCTTATAACTGGTTTATTAGTAGGGATTTGAATAACGTACATGTTATAAATATCTCTAAATTCTTCTTCTTCTGTTTTAGCTG
>CAKPDW010000093.1 GCA_934149115.1 uncultured Clostridia bacterium | reverse complement strand
AGTGGAGGAGTCATTGTCATCGTTAATCTAAACTTAACATTTTCTTCTTCTAACTTCTTGAAATTAAGTAATAATGGGATGTATGTTTCAGACATAGCTTCAAAAAGCCACTGTTCTTCCAAATAGTCTTCACTTTCTGGATGATGAATAAATGGCAAATGAGCATGAAGTATAAAAGTAACGTATCCTTTATTTTTATCCATAAAAATCTCCTTTAATTTGAATATTAAAAACAAAGCAAATTAAAGCATTAAAAACCAATAGCTTTGTTCATATTTGAAAATTACTTTAACAAATTTTTGCACAAAGTATTTATATAAGTTGTTTCAATAGAAAAAGGCAAAAGCAATTAAGTAAATAAAAAATACAGCTTTTGCCAAATTTTATTTAAAAGTTGAAGTAGGATTTCCAGAAGATGGATTACTTAAACTAAAGACATTAGATAAGTTTTCTACTTGATAAATTTCTTTATATAAACTATAAAAATCAATTAATTTGTTATTAGCTAAAATGTGTTGAGTATCTTTATAAGTCTCTTCATTAGTTTTAACATTTCTATATTTAACTCTTGGCTTTATTTCTTCTAAAAGAACATGATCATTAGGCATAACTAAATTGTTTGAAGCAGTAACTGGAATTACAGAATTAACATCTTCAATAGGTGGTAATTCTGGATTTCTTTTTGCATAGTCTTTAAAACGTCTACCAAGTTCAACATAATATTCACTACGAGAATCAGAAAGGTTGATGTACCAACTGTTTGCAAAATCATTAATTTCTATTTCCTGTGAATAATTTAAAGTTTTGTTATGAATAATCAAAACAGGATATGTATCATTAAAGAAATATTCTCCGTATTCTTCTTTATATTTTTCACGATCTTTATCAGAAATATCCCAATATACAAATAAAATTTTAGGCGTTTGAGCTAAAATTTTAACTACAGTTTCATTATAACGATAAGGTAAATCATAATATTCTAAAATAGTTGCAAAATCTTTAGATTTTTCTTTTTCTTTACTAATTGTTTCAGCAGCCTTTGCTTTTCTACGAACAGAAAGTAAAGAAGGAACTTTCGAAACTTTCGATTTTCTTGACCTAGTAGATTTTGAAGTTGGTCGTTTAGATGTTTTTAATGATTTTTCTTTAGTTTCTTTTAAAACTGTATTATCTAATTTTGCAGTAGATTTAACTTCTTTTTTTAACTTTGAAGTTGACTTTATTTGAGATTTAGACCTTTTAGCAACAGCCTTTTTTGTGATAGAAGTATTTTTTTTGATAGGTTTTTTTTCAAAATTCTCTACTTCTTTTTTTGATGTAGGCATAGCTTTTTTCCTCCTTTGTAAAATTAATAATACCTATATAATAATATATATAAAATTAGAAAAAAACAAGACTAATTTACAAAAAATGTCGAATAATTATTTTTTTTTTGTTTTTCTATTTACAATTAAATTTTTATTATATAAAATGTTAAATAAAGAGATATAAAACTAAAGAAAAATAAAAAAAATGAAAGGGGCTATAGGGAAAAATGAAAATTTTAATGTTGTCATGGGAATATCCACCAAGAATAGTAGGAGGAATATCAAGAGTTGTACATGATTTATCTCAAAGATTAATAAAAGATGGACATGATGTAACTGTAGTGACATACAAAGATGGAGATGTACCATATTTTGAAGATGATAATGGAGTAAAAGTTTATAGAGTTGACAATTATATGATTAGCCCTAATAACTTTATAGACTGGATAATGCAATTAAACTTTAACCTAGTAGCAAAAGCAAGCGAAATAATAAATAAGGAAGGAAAATTTGACGTAATTCATGCACATGACTGGTTAGTTGCATATGCAGCTAAATCATTAAAAAATTCATATGATATTCCAATTGTAGCAACAATACATGCAACTGAAGCAGGAAGAAATAGTGGAATCCATGACGATACACAAAGATATATAAATGACACAGAATGGATGCTTACATATGAAGCAACAGAAGTAATAGTAAATAGTAATTATATGAAAAGCGAATTACAAAGGCTATTTGGATTACCATATGAAAAAATTAACGTAGTTCCAAATGGAATTACACAAACAAATTTTGCAGGATATGAGAGAGATTACGAATTTAGAAGACAATTTGCAGCAGACAATGAAAAAATAATTTTATTCTCAGGAAGATTAGTATATGAAAAAGGAATTCAAAATTTAATAGCAGCAATGCCAAAAATATTACAAGGATATAATGATGCAAAACTAGTAATAGCAGGACGAGGAGGAATGTTAGACGAGTTACGTGCACAAGTTGATTACCTAGGAATATCTAATAAAGTATATTTCACAGGATACTTAGATCATAAGACATTATGCAAAATGTATAAATGCGCTGATGTATCAGTATTTCCAAGTACATATGAACCATTTGGAATTGTTGCACTAGAAGCAATGCTTGCAGGTATTCCTGTAGTTGTATCAGATGT
>CAKPDW010000092.1 GCA_934149115.1 uncultured Clostridia bacterium | reverse complement strand
TGATCAAGAGTATAACAATCAGTTTTACCTTCATAATATGTATATATTTTAAAATCCTTGTCAACAAATTGAGACATGAATTGTCTACAATAACCACAAGGTAAACATTTATCTAAATGATGAGCTCTTGTGCTACCTCCTACAACAATTATATAATCGAAATCCAAATCTCCCTCTGATATTGCTTTAGAAAATGCAACACGCTCAGCACAAATAGATTGAATTCCTTGATTATTAATATTACATCCTGTGTATTCCTTACCACTTTTCATCTTTAGAAGTGCTCCAACCTTAAAACTCTTACAATATGCTCTTTCACGAGCTTCTAAGGCTTTTTTTATTTTTTCTTCCATAGACATCCTCCTCTATTTTTCATACTCTTTCAACAATTTAATAATTACTTCTGTCTTAGCTTCCCAAGTATTCTTAAGAGCTTCTTCTTTTTCTATTTCTCTATAGGTATTATACTCCTTTTTTCTATCTTTTTCCATAGAAATTGCATTTTCTATCAATTTAACAAACTCTTTTTTGTCTTTGGCAATCATAACAGATTCGTATTTTCTACATTCTCTCATATCAGTTGTAACAATAGGCTTGCCCATAGCCATATATTCAAATAATTTTAAAGGTGATGTTGCTTGTGTAATATCATTTATCAAAAATGGAATTGTACATACATCAAACTTACTTGCATATGTTGGCAATAATGTATAATCCTTTGGCCCTAAAAAGTATATATTTTTATACTCATTTAATTGTGCTGAATCGAAACTTCCATCATATTTAATTCCTATAAGTACAATATTATACTCTGGTTTTTCAGTAGCTAGAAATTTTATCATATCATAATCAAACCAACTTGCCATTGCTCCATAATATCCAATTATTGGTTTTCCTTGATTTAATACATCTAAAAATACTTTATCTTTTTGGTATAAACTATCATCAATTTCATTAATAAAATGATTATAATCAACACCATTACTAGAAAATGCTAATTTTTCATTTCCTCTTTTACTTAGCACATCTTGCTCTAACTCATCAGCAGTTACAACAACAAAAATATCTTCTTTATTTTCTAGCATAAATTCATATTTTTCTTTCATATTAACTGGAATCTCTTTTGTTCCAATTAGAACTGGACTCAAATCATCAATATATTCATATATAATTTTATATCCATTATTAATATATTCCTTTAATACTGGTACACTTAAAGTGCAATCTGTAGAATAAAATTGAACATATTTAGGTTTATTAATTTTATTTATTTCTTTTAACAATAATTTTTTCATAGCACCATTATTAAAATTTACTAAATACAAATTATCATTAATTTTACTATACGTTCCAACCTTATCTGTAACTGTTGTTATCTCATAAAAAACTAAAGATCTATTCAGAGATAAATTCCTTGCAATATGCTGAGGTCTTTGAAATAATGGAACATTCCAACCAAATGAACTTCTCCAGATAATTATTCTATCATAATCTCTATCCAAAATTTCATCAATATTCTTCTTAATCTTAGCTTGATTAAAAAAAACATAAATATAACTAAATAAATTAATTTTTGAAATATAATGTGCTTTAATATATAAAAATATCTTTTTTAAAGCATTCATTAAACCATCTTTTTTTATTACAGTAATAACTTTGTTAACCCTGTATCCAATTGCATTTCTAACTTTTTTCAAATTTCTTCTCCTACTTTAAAGTATTTGCTAAATTTTTTGCTTGAATCATACAATCCTCCATTGAGCAATATGTCCAAGCCCCATATCTTCCAATAGTATATATCTTCTTATTATTCCAATCATTCTGTAATTCTTTTATCTTTTTATCTGTTTCTCCATTAATATGAACATATGCTGGATTCATAACTATTGAAACATATTCTTCCAATTTTGTGTCTTCATCAATTATACCATTTTTTAACAAGTTTTCCAATGTCAATTTTAATTGTTTATCTATATCAATTTTTTCATCTTTATCAAAACCAATTTCGATATACATACTTAATTTATCAGAATCAAGTATATTATCATAAAAGCCTATACGATAATAATTAACATCTTTATCTGGAATGTACATCCAATGCTCTTTTACATATTTAGATTTCTTATTAAATCCAAGATTAAATACAAGCACTTTATTATAAGATAATTCACTTTCTAATTTCTTTATTTTTTCATCATCTATCAAGTCCATGAAAACATTCAAAGGAGCTGTATTAATCAAATACTCGAATTTATATTCTTGTCCATCTTGAGTCTTGGCAATTCTATTATTCAAATCTATTGATACAATATGAGTATTTAATTTTATTTTATTCTTATCCAATTTATTATATAAAATATTTATAAAAGAACCTGCACCATTTCGTGGATATAGAAATTTATTATTATAAGATACTTCATCTTTATTTCTTTTCATGTTATCAATAATCTGTTTTTTATCAGCATAAGGGAAAAACCTTCCCATTGCATCTTTATCAAGTTTATGAAAATCACATG
>CAKPDW010000091.1 GCA_934149115.1 uncultured Clostridia bacterium | reverse complement strand
GATGGTGAAGATGACCAAGATTTAGCAATTGTAGTATTATCAATTAGTACAGGTTCTGTACCAATGTATATTGCATTTATATCATTCATAATTTTACTTTTAGGAACAGGTAGCTATTGTATTTACAAATACGTTATAAAAAATTAATTTTATAAACAAGATTTAGACAGATACTGCTGACAGGAAAAATGTCAGTAGTGTCTTTTTTTTACATATTTAATAATTCTTTTAGAAACAGAAAAATAACATAAATGTAATAAATGGAGAAACACAGTTAGGAGTAAGGATAGAAGGAAAATATACAAAAATGGCAATTGACAAATTATCTTAAAAATATACAATATATTATATAAAATAGGATAATTTTATCCGGATGAAAATGAGGATGGGATATGAAGAATAAACGAATAAAAAAATGCTTTACAATACTATGTATAATGGTATTTTTAATAATGATTTCAATTAGAGTATTGGCTAAGATTCAAAATACTCAGAAAGGAACAGAGCAAAAGTTTGGAATTACATTACTACATGAGAGTAGTTTTCTAAGTGATTCTAGTAAAAAATTAAAATTTGCATATAGGCTTAATACAAGGAATTCTTATAGAGTATATGCTGGAAGCAATGATTTTGAAACTACAATTATATGTTTAAATAAGGACGGAAAATTCCCACAAGAAAATGGTGAGAATACGGGAACATATAAAAGTTTAGGAAAAGCAACAGCCTCAACTTTAAAAGAAGCATACAGTAATATAGCAAATGGCAGAGAAAGTCAGATATTATGGCTTATAAATAATGCAGTTCTTCCAGAGGATTCAGCAAATTTAAAAGAAATAAAACTAAGTAAAATTTATAATTCTTTAATAAAGTCAACTGCTAATACAGAAAATCCAGTTACTGTTGAACAAATAAAAAAATATTTAACAGAAGATGATTTAGTTTTTGCTTATCAATGTGCTGTATGGCAAGCAACAAATTATTCTAAAGTTTCAAATGCTAATTCTTCTGAAATGATGAATGATGTAGTGTATTTTGGAAACAGTACAGGAAATGATAGCGATTGGGATGCTTTAGAAGGTAATGATAGATGGGGATATAGTGGAAGAAAAGGAACATATATCAGAGAAATGATTAGATTTTATATTGATAATTTTAGTGGAAGTACTAATATTGTTCCAAATTCATCATCAACAAATGTTAATCCTAAAATTACAAAACCTACAACTACAACTTATGAAATTGAAGGAAGTAAATTATATGTAGGACCATTTAAAATTGAACCTTCACAAAGTGGAAAAACAACAAATGATTATTCAATAGCTTTTACTTTTAAAGATCAAAGTGGAAATGTATTAGATATGAATATGGGTGCAACTGGATATTTACTAACTTCTTCAAATACTTCAACAACAAGTGTTTTAGCTCAAACAAAAGAAGCATTAGAAGGAAAGAATTTTTATTTTGCTTTCCCATTAAATACAAAAGTTAGAAGTATAGATATAAATTTAACTGTTTCTACAATAACAACAACATCAGAAGGAACTGTATGGACTGCTACAACAGGTAACAACATGCAACCATTATTATCAATAAATAGAACAGAAACTCCAGGAGAGAATGTAAAAGATTCATATACTTTTGATACACATATTACAAAAAAATATGATGTAGCTTTAAGAAAATATATTGCAATGGTATATAGAAAAAATTCATCAGGACAATGGGCAATTGCATATGATGGAAGAAAAAATAATAGAGTACCTGTTCAACAGGATACAACAGGTACAAATCCATTTAATCAAAAAGAATATTATCATCCCAAAAATCCTATAGAAGTTCAAGTAGGAGACAGAGTCGTATATGGATTAGTATTATATAACGAAGGAGATGACACTGTTAGAATAAATCAAGTAATAGATCATTTACCTCCTTCAGGTCTTTCTTTTGTAACTAGTGGCTTTGCATATGCAAGTGCAAAAAATAGTGAATGTACTCAAGCAGGTAGTACAATAGCATACAAAAAGACAAATTCATATTTATACGAACTTGCAAGTGGACGAAAATCTTCACCAATATATATGGAATTTGAAGTAACAGATGGAGCCAAAGGAAAGGTTGTAACAAATATCGCTGAAATAACAGAGATGACTGATACAAGTGGAAATCCATTATCAAATGATATAGATTCAACACCAAACAATGTACAATTACCAACAACAGAAGAAGGTTGGGAGAATTATGAAGGAAAAAACAATGATTCTGATTTAACAAAAACAAATTATTATTATAAAGGTCAAGAAGATGATGATGATTTTGAAAAAATACAAGTTCCAGGTAAAATAGATTTAGCTTTAAGAAAGTCAATTGATACGGTAAATAAAGTTGCTCAAAATAGGGCAAAAGCTCCAGACACATCACCTTTAACAGATAATGATGATTCAACTACTACTTCTAATTTCTCTGATATAAAAACACCAGTTCAAGTAAAAGTTGGTGATGTAGTTATATACACAATTAGAGTATTTAATGAAGGAAATGTTGATGCATATGCAAGCAAAATAACAGATTATATTCCAGAGGGATTGGGCGTAATTGTTAATCATAATGTAAATACTGATAATGCTTGGGAGATTCCAAGTTCTGCAGAAAAGATAAAGCTAAATACAATTCCAAACGCAGTAGACAATTTATCTTTAAGTGATTTTAATAAAACAAGCTCAATAAAAGATTTGAACAGTGTAGAAGTTGCA
>CAKPDW010000090.1 GCA_934149115.1 uncultured Clostridia bacterium | reverse complement strand
AGTATATACTGAATATGAAGATAGTCTTATTCGGAAAGTTAGGAATTGGAGATATGTTGGAAGTGTGTTACAGCATTTGCTATATTGGTTTAAGTCATTAAATTATGCAAGAAAAATAATGAGAATGAAGTCAGCAGATATTATTTGCATCAATCCAATTGTAGGGATTTTTTTGGGACTCATGAATAGCAAAAAGAAAAAGTTTAATATTACATTTTGCGGCTTTCTTTTTGAACCTAAAAGAAATAAGCTATATTATAATATGAGAAAGAAAATTGTTAATAGAGCTTTGAAGGGGGTAAACAATGCAGTTGTATATGCAAGCCAATAAGGAGAATATTATGAAAAAATTTTTAATATACAAGGTAAATTTCGTTTTGTACAGTATGGAATTGATTATCTTGTAGAAAACCGATATTCAAGAGAAATTGCAAAGCCGTATATCTTTTCTGGCGGTGGAAGTAATCGTGATTATAATACCCTATTAGAGGCTTATAATTTGGGAAAATCTCAAGATCAGATTCCTGCTTTATATATTGCAACACTTCCGAAATGCGTGGACGGTTTAGATGTATCAGGAGTTGAAATCTTGACAGATGTTGTGCTTGAGACATTTGGGGATGTAGAAAAGAAATCCGACTTTGTTGTTTTGAGCTTAAAGGACACAGAGATAAGTGCAGGACATCAGGTGATGTTAGAGGCTCTAAAAAACAACTGCATAGTTATTATTAATAGAATAAAAGCAGTCGAGGATTATGTCAGTGAAAATCAAGTTCTCTTCTTTGAATCAGGAAATGTGGAAGATTTAAAGAACAAAATCGTTTTCGTGACAAAACACTATGATGAAATGAAGAAAAAATTCATAAATAACTCCAAATATTATAGTGAAAGATTCACATTTTCTGCGTTACTGAATCGACTTGTAGAACTTTAAAAGGGTAAGAAGGAGAAAGGACATGCTAACAGTAGCTATAATCACTTGTAATCGTAAAGAACAATTTGCTGAGGCAGTTATTTCCTGCGAGAAGCATGTTAAAAATATTGACTGGGAACTTATAATTGTAGATAATCATTCGACTGATGGAACGCAGGAATGGACGGAAAATCATTTTAAGAACAATCCAGAAATTCTTAAGTATTTGTACATGGATAAAAATTGCGGTGTCGCTGGAGCGAGAAATATAGCATTTTCTAACGCTAAAGGAGATATAGTTTATTTTTTGGATGATGACGCTATAATTGAAGGAGAAGAAGATTGCCTTGATCGAGCATACTTATATATGAAGAAAAAAGCAGATGCGGCATTAATGGGAACTTATATTTATGACCATAAAATCAATGGACTATTAAATTCAATTCCGCAGAAGAATAAAGAATTGGATAATGGAACACTAATGATGGGATTTATTGGAGCGAGCCATTTTATTAATAAGGAACTATTGGGAGATATTGTTTTATATCCTGAGTTTATTTTTTATGGTGGGGAGGAAGTATATCTTTCAATTACTGTATACGATAAAAATTATAATTGTTATTTTTATAATGATCTCAAAGTCCAACATTATCCATCAACAAAAACGAGATTGTCGGCTTCGGAGATGAAAATGAGTTTGTATTGTAATGCATACAAAGTTAGGACGGCGTTATTTCCAAAAGAATATCACCCATTAGTGAAACTATTTTATTATGTGAATGTTTTTAGAGGGTTCAAGTTTAATAGAAAAGATATTGTAGAATGTAATAACAGAATAAAAAACTTTGACGAACAATGTAATAAAATAAGTCACAATACAATCAAAAAATTAGTGGGACTTTTTGGTATTGTGAAAGTATTCAAATAAAAGAGGAGGAACAGCACATAGCGGTGCATAGATAAGATGAATTATTGTAAAGAAAAGGCGGTATCCTATTCAAATTTTAGGATTACTTATAAAAGCGTCTATAGCTTATTATTGTATTTACAAATTTTATTTGTGGTGTTTTATAGACTGCTTCTACAATATGGAGCACCAAGTAGCATAAGCTATGTGACTGATGTAATAAATGTTATATTGCTGCTTGGACTAATTAAAACCAGTAGAGCAACAGGGAAAATTCGGAAATTAATAATTGTGTATATATTACTTTTTGGATGGGGATTATTTGGAGCAATTATATACGGATTTTCGGCACCTTTATTTCTGTGGTCGGCAAGAAATTACCTGAGATTTTTAGTCTTTGCAGTAGCATGTACGTACTATTTGAAAATACAAGACTTCATATCAGTTTTAAATTTTCTGCAAAAATTAATACCGTTAGAGACTATACTTGTATTGATACAGTATTTTGTGTTTCACTATAACGGCGATTATCTCGGAGGAATTTTTGGAACTGTAATGGGAGCTAATTTGTATGTCAACCTATTTGTAGTCATAGTGTTCTCATATACATTGATGAAATTTTTAAATGGAAGCGATTCGTTTAGAAAATTATTTTTAGTAGCAGTACAAATTATTGTTATTGCAGTGCTATCTGAACTTAAATTTGTTTTTGTGGAGCTCATTATTATTTCCGGTCTGGCATGGTTTATCAGTAAAAAAGATACTAAACAGATTGGAAAAATTCTTCTTATTATTGCGGCTGGCTATGCTATAATATCGATTTCACTTCCGTATCTTTATAGCTTGTATCCTGATTTTGAGAACTTTTTAAATCTTGAATTTATTTTTGCAGTTCATGAGCAAGGATATAGTATGGCAGGAGATTTGGACCGCTTGTCAGCAATTCCGATAATAACAAAAAAGGTTTTCAATAATGATATAACTAGAATATTATTTGGAATTGGATTAGGAAATGCTGAATATTCATCAATGAATTTTTTTTGTAGTGAATTTTACAGGATCTATGGTTATCTTCATTATACATGGTTTTCGGACGCAATGGTATATCTGGAATCGGGATTAATTGGTCTTGTGTTATATGCATTGTCGTTTATTGTTCCTTTTTTTGAGGCAATGAATTTTCGGAATGCCCCTCATAAAGAAAAATATACGTCTCATTTTTCAAGTCACGCCACATCGCATTAGGAC
>CAKPDW010000089.1 GCA_934149115.1 uncultured Clostridia bacterium | reverse complement strand
GATATTGGAACATGGTACATGGAGCAAAACCAGAAGATGTTTTGAAAGATGAAGAAGGAATGCAAGCAATGAGAATTTTAGGAAGAAATATGGCATATTATTTAAAATGCATTGAAGCAGGAAAAAAAGCAGGCATAGAATTACCAAAAAGAGAAAAGACAATATTTACAAATTTTATAAAAGGATAGAGTGAAAAATATGAAATATATTGGAGAGCCAATAGAAAAAAATAAATATAAGCAAGAAGATATATATTCAAGAGAAAAAGGAATTTATGAATATGTTGCTATAAATCCACAAAATGAAGATTCAAGAAAAAATCATAATAGATTTTTTGTAAAGCTTTCAATATGGAATCCAGACCAACATTTTGGAGAATTTTTGGGAGCAGTAATTGCTCAAAAAGTAGGTTTCAAAACTTGTGATGTAAAATTATTTAGAAGACAAAGACCGAACACAAAATATTTTGATGATGGAATTATTAGTTATGTAGAAACATCAAAATATGATGATTTATTTTTGCCTAGAGGAATGATAAAAAGATATAGGAATGAAGTAAATGAAAATCCAGAAGCCTATTGGGTTTTAAACGTAGATACTATAATGAATGCAGGGTTTAAGGAGTTTAGAGATAATAGAAGACCAGAAGCAGAATTCTTGAAATTTAAACAAGATATAATTAATATGATGGTATATGACATAAAGTTTACGAATGCAGATAGAGATTCAGAAAATTGGAAAATTAGAAAAAATTCTAAAACAGGAGAAATCGATTTATATCCAATGTTTGATAATGCTGCTATTCTTGGCTTTGAGAGAAAAATAATAATAAAAAATAATAATCCAAAAGAATACGAAAAGGAAATAAAAGAGTATGATAATGAAAGGGTATCATCAATTATAACACCTGCTTTAGAAATGCAAGAAGAAGTTGATGAGGATTATAAAACAGTATTAAAATATCTACTAAAAAAGTATCCAGAGCAAACAAAAAAAGCAGTTGAAGCAGTAAATTCATTTACAGTAGAAGATTTAAAAGAGATTTTAAATAATATTGAAGGAATTTCAGAAGAAAGGAAAAAATTTACGATAGATGTATTTAATGAAAGAGATAAAAATGTTAAGGAAATTTATAGAGAATATTTAGATCTTGAACAGGAAAGATAAAAACTGTATTAGGAGTTGGAAATGAAAGCAAAAGAAATCGTATACAAATTTTTTGAACTAGATAAAAAAGATAGAAAAATGTATATGTTACAAGTTGCAACAATAAGAACTTTTTTATTGGGGTTATTTAAATTAATATTTGGAATAATATATTCATCAATATGGTTTTTTATGAATGCCGTTTTTTATGGAATTTTGGCATATTCAAAATATAGATCAGTACGAGATTACAGAAAAATCAAAAAGATTAGAGATAAAAGGGCTCGAAGAAGAATAGCATATAATAATTATTTATATAATGGTTGGCTTCTTGTTTTATTGGGAATTGTATATTTAATAATAAATCTTATAATATTTAAAACAGGAAAAACTCATAACAATTTAGATGGATATTTGATAATTATAGTTGCATTAATATCATATTTTAGTTTAACGACAGCGATAATAGAAACAATAAAATATAGAAGGAAAAAAGACCCAATTGTATCATCTGCATGCCAAGGAAATATTGCTAAAGCATTAACATCAATAGTATTAACCCAAGTTGCAATATTAGATGAATTTTCAAGCAATATAAATAGAATAAAAATTGATTGTATAACAGGAATGACAGTAGGGTTTATAATTATAATATTGGGATTAAGAATGGTGAAGAAAATAACGAAAGAAGATAAGAATATTTTGATAGAGCCACAAGAAAACAAAATGAAAGAGGTAAAAAATGAAGAGTTACATACATAAAGTACATTATTATGAAACAGATAAAATGGGAATAGTACATCATTCAAATTATATAAAATGGTTAGAAGAAGCAAGAGTTGAAATGATGAAAGACATGGGGTACAGTTTTAAAAAACTAGAAGAATCAGGTATATTTTCACCAGTTTTAAGTTATACAATAGAGATAAAACATAGTAGTACCTTTGATGATGATGTGGAAATTATTCCATATATAAAATCTTATAATAGTGTAAGATTAGAAGTAGAATATGAGCTAAAAGTAGATGATAAATTAATAGCTACAGCAAATACAAAACATTGTTTTACAAATACTGAAGGAATACCACTTAGATTAAACAAAAGTATGCCAGGTCTTGATGATAGGTTAAAAAAAGAGTTTATATAAATTTGACAAGGTTTAAAATAATTGGTATAATAAACAATACATGTGTAATGGAAACGCACATTCTTTGAAGGCAAAGGATGATAACGAACAACACTATTTATCGATAGTGTTGCTTTTTTACGCTCAGCAGATATATGCTTTCCAGGAACAAAAAACGAAGAAAAAACGGAATAAAATATGTAGAGAGGAGAGAAGTAATGGAAGTAGAAGAAAACATATTAGGAAAAGAAAAAATAGGAAAATTAATGAGAAAATTTTCAATACCATGCATTATATCAATGTTAGTAAATTCACTATATAACATTGTTGACCAAATTTTCATTGGTTGGGGTGTTGGATACTTAGGAAATGGTGCAACAAACATTGTATTCCCATTAAATATGATATGTTTAGCATTTGCATTAATGATAGGTGATGGTACATCAGCTTATCTAAGTTTGAAACTTGGCGAGAAAAAAAAGACGAAGCTAAAAGAGGTGTAGCCAACGGAATAATGACATCAATAATTATTTCAATAATATTCTTTATTGTGATTATCGCGTTATTACCACAATTGTTAAACTTATTTGGTTGCACAGATAAAATTAGACCATATGCATTAGACTATGGATTTGTTATTGCACTTGGACTACCATTTATGATGATTGGAACAACATTAAACTCAGTAATCAGAGCTGATGGAAGTCCAAAATATTCAATGGTATCAATGGTTTCAGGAGCTTTATTAAATACAATTTTAGATCCAATTTTTATATTTGTATTTAACATGGGAGTTAAAGGAGCAGCTATTGCAACAATAGTCAGCCAAATCTTA
>CAKPDW010000088.1 GCA_934149115.1 uncultured Clostridia bacterium | reverse complement strand
GAATAGTATCAGATATACCAGCACCAAGTGGAGATATAAATGGAAAATTAAAATGTCTAGTATTTGATTCATTTTATGACAATTACAAAGGAGCAATAAGCTATGTAAGAGTAAAAGAAGGAACAGTCAAAATAGGTGATGAGATTTTATTTATGGCAACAGGAAAACACTTTACAGTAACAGAAGTAGGGTATTTTGGAGCAGGGCAATATATTCCAGCAGAAGAATTAAAAGCAGGAGAAGTAGGATATATAGTAGCAAGTATAAAAAATATAGCAGACCTTCATGTTGGTGACACAATAACACACCTAGAAAATCCAGCAGAAGAACCACTTCCAGGATACAAAAAAGCAAATTCAATGGTATATTGTGGAATGTATCCTTTAGATGGAAGCGAATATGAAGCATTAAAAGACGCACTAGAAAAATTAAAATTAAATGATGCAGCATTAGAATACGAACCAGAAACATCAATAGCACTAGGATTTGGTTTTAGATGTGGATTTTTAGGACTATTACACTTAGAAATAGTAATAGAAAGACTAGAAAGAGAATTTGATTTAGGATTAATAACAACAGCACCATCAGTTATATACAAAGTTCATAAAACAAACGGAGAAGTGTTAGAATTATATAATCCAACAGATTTACCAAAAACACAAGAAATAAAATACATAGAAGAACCAATAATGAAAGCAGAAATTATGACACCAAAAGAATTTGTTGGAAATGTAATGGATATATGTCAAAAAAGGAGAGGAACATATATAGACATGAAATACCTAGACAGCAATAGAGTTACATTAGAATATGATTTACCATTAAATGAAATAATATATGATTTCTTTGATACTCTAAAATCAAAAACAAAAGGATATGCATCAGTAGATTATGAATTTAAAGAATATAAACAATCTGATTTAGTTAAATTAGATATTTATATAAACAATGAACCAGTAGATGCTTTATCATTTATTGTACACAAAGACAGTGCTTATACAAGAGGAAGAAAAATGGCAGAAAAATTAAAAACAGTAATACCAAGGCAATTATTTGAAATACCAATACAAGCAGTTGTAAGTGGAAAAATAATAGCAAGAGAAACATTGTCAGCAATGAGAAAAGACGTACTAGCAAAATGTTATGGAGGAGACATAACAAGAAAGAAAAAACTATTAGAAAAACAGAAAAAAGGAAAGAAAAAGATGAGACAAATAGGAAACGTAGAAGTACCACAAGAAGCATTTTTAGCAGTACTAAAATTAGATGATGATGAATAGGAGAAACAAAAGATGAAAGTATTAAAAAAAATAATTTTAATATTAGTTATAAGCCTAATGATTTTTATTCCTAGAGTACTAGCAGTAACAAATGAAGCAACAAATGAAATAAACGAAAATCAAACAAACTACAATATAATTTCAGAAGAAGGAAAAACAAAATTCAAATCATTTGTAAAAGTAAAAAAAGATTATGAAAAATTTTGCATATTAGAAGGAATACTATTTTTTGTAGCAATAGTAATGGTAATAAAAACCAAAGCTATTGATAAGTCAACAAAAAAAGGATTACTAATTGCAGTTTTAGTAATGTTAGCATATGTTTTAAGATTTAGTGTAGAAGGAAATATAATATACATATTAGATGTAACATTACAAATTCTAGGAGCAATATTAATAGTACTGGCATATTATTATATCTATAAACATCAAAATCTACTAATATATGTTCCAATATGCATATTTGGAATATTCTATGTAACAACCAATATAACAATCGTAAAAAATAATGTATTATATCAAATGTTTTTAATGGTATCACCATTTGTATTATTTGTTTTAGGAACTATAATTGAAAAAGTAGAAGAAAAAGAATTACTAAAACCAGTAAAAGAAAAACATCCAAAAAAATAATTACAAATTTATTGTAGCGAAATAAAATTTTATCAAACAAGATTTGTGTACTAGAAAGGGAAAATATGAATTATGAAAAAAGAAGATAAAAAAAATTATAAAAAAGAATTTTCAAAAAAAACAAGAGAGCAAGGAGAAAACGAATATAACGATATAGTTGAAGGAAGAAATGCAGTAATAGAACTATTAAATTCAGAAAGAGACATAAATAAAATTTTTGTACAAAACGGAGAAAAACATGGTTCAATAAATAAAATAATAGCAATAGCAAAAGAAAATAAAGTAGTAGTAACAGAAATAGAAAAATCAAAATTAGATTACATGTCAAAAACAAAAAATCACCAAGGAGTTATTGCAGTTGTACCACCTTTTAATTATTGTGAAGTAGAAGATATATTAGATTATGCTAAAAGTAAGAATGAGGACGTATTTATATTAATATTAGATGGAATAGAAGATCCACACAATTTAGGTTCAATAATAAGAACAGCAGAAACAGCAGGAGTTCATGGAATCATAATTCCAAAAAGAAGGTCAGTAACAGTAAATAGCACAGTTGCAAAAGTATCAGCTGGAGCAGTAGAACACATGAAAATAGCAAGAGTAAATAACATTACAGAAACAATAAAAAAACTAAAAGAAAACGGATTATGGATAATAGGAACAGACGGAGATGCAAGAACATTATATTATAACCAAGATTTAAAAGGAGACATAGCAATAATTATAGGAAGTGAAGGATACGGAATGAGTAGACTCGTAAAAGAAAACACAGATATGCTAGTAAAAATTCCTATGAAAGGAAAAGTTACTTCTTTAAACGCCTCTGTATCAGCAGGAATAGTAATGTATGAAGCAGTAAAACAAAGAACAAAATAATACTTGCAATAAATAAATTATAATGATAAAATAAAAACAGATTTTAAGAAACGAGAAAAAACAGATTAAAAAAAAACCCTTTTTTTAATCTGTTTTTCCTTTATATGAGGAATTTTTAAAATTACAATGTGCTAGTAAAAACACAAATTAATATTATTAGGAGGTAGAAATGAAAACTAAATATGTATTTATAACAGGAGGAGTTGTATCAGGACTAGGAAAAGGAATAACAGCAGCATCATTAGGAAGATTATTAAAAAATAGAGGATACAAAGTAACAATACAAAAATTTGACCCATACATAAATGTTGACCCAGGAAC
>CAKPDW010000087.1 GCA_934149115.1 uncultured Clostridia bacterium | reverse complement strand
CTACATGTCTTATAAATTTTAACTTATCTATCTCAACACTTGCTACTACACCATCTGTTAAGAAATATCCAAACACAAGTCCTAGTATTATTCCAACAATTGTAAATATTAAATTTTCCTTGTTGATATAATTATCAACCTCTTTATTATAAAAGCCCAAAACTTTTAATGTTGCAATTTCTCTTTGTCTTTCACCAATATTAATATTTGCTAAATTATACAAAACAACAAAATCAAGTAAAGCAGAAGCAATTACTAATATTAAAACTACATAGTTTAAAGTACCTAGCATATCACTTATTGATGACATAAGAGATGAAATTACAGATACAGATGCAATCCCATTAATATTCAATAAATCTTCTGAAATTTTATTTAATTCATCTTCTGATGTATTTGGTACAGCTTTCATTAATATCATATTTATACTAAAATCTTTTATATTTGAAGAATAATATTCTTTTGTCATATATACATAATTTGAAACATAATTTTTAGCTATTCCAGATACTTTTAAATGATACTCAATATTATCTCCATCTATTAAAGTTATTTCATCACCAGGTTTTGCATTAATAAACTCTGCCACTTTGTCTGTTATTATTACTCCATCATCTTTTAGTTCTAATTTTTCTTCTGTTTTATAATCTTTTAAATTACAAACTTTTTCAAAATCATCTATTACATTTGGTACAAAAATTGTTGCATCATAATTCCTATCACTACCTTTTATTTTTCCAGTATTGGCACAAATTTCAGAATATGTCTCAACTTTATCATTTTCTTTCAAATAATTCTCAATTGAACTTATATTTTCTGTATTTAACAAAGTGATTGACGAATCATATTGAAATATTCCCTTAAATTGTGACTCTGGTATATCAATTATTGAATCTCTTATTCCAAAACCTGTAAGCATTAATCCTGTGCAACCTGCAATTCCTACTATAGTCATTATTGCTCTTTTCTTATACCTGAATATATTTCTAATTGTAACCTTTTTAGAAAAATTCAATTTTTTCCAGATAAATGTGATTTTCTCTAGGAATATCTTCTTTCCATTCTTAGGAGCTTTTGGTCTCATTAATGTAGATGGCGTTTCTTTTAACTCATTATGCGCTACTATAAAAGTTGCTCCTCCAATGCACACAAAAGCAATCAATGTTCCAGCTAAACCTATACCTAATTGATAATTAAGTTGAAACTGTGGAATCGTATACATAGTTGAATATAGGCTCCATACAATGCTTGGTAATAAATAAAATCCTACACTCATTCCTAGCACACCACCAATTACACAAGCTAGAAATGCATATAAAATATATTTAATTATTATTTGAAAATTAGTATACCCCAATGATTTTAAAGTCCCTATTTCTATTCTTTCTTCTTCTATCATTCGAGTCATTGATGTTAAACTTATTAAAACAGCTACTAAATAGAATATTATTGGAAAAAGATTTGAAATGTTTGACATTGTTTTAATTGCATCAAATATATTTGAATATCCTAAATTGTCTGTTCTATCTTGTACATACCATACAGGCTTTTCAAGCTGTATATTTGCACTTTGCTGAGACATATCTATTTGAGTACTAGCTAACATTTGTTTACCAAGAAATTCAGCTTTCAAGCTTTCATATCTAGCATTTTCACGTTCTTCTTTTATTTGTTCTATTTTCTCTTTTACAGGATTTACTATATCTAAATATTCATCACTATTGGTTGTATACTCTTTAGCATTTTTTACTGTAGCATCTATTTCTGTGTAATAGTCTAAATTTATAACATTCTCTTTTGCATATATATAATAACTTATATTTCCATTTCCTACAGAAGTATTTCCACGTTCATTAGAAATATATATTGGTGTTTCTGCAATTCCAACTATAGTAAATTCCGTCTGTGATAACCCATTGTCCGCTTCTACATTTATTTTCTGCCCTATCAATTCATTAACATCTTTTTCAATCGTATATCTAGAATCTAACAAACACTCATTTTCTGTTTCTGGTAATCTTCCTTCTGAAACATTCGGAACATTTATATGTTCATTATATTCTATTATTTTACATACTTTTTCTTTGTCTTGGACTTTTGATAATACATCTTTTGTTTTGATTCCATATGCTTCATCTATACCATCTATCTTTCTTATTTCATTTACATCATCATCTGTTAATCCCATTGTTGATATAACTTGAATATCATACATATTACTATTATCTGCATAACTATCTAAACTCTCTAACATATCTGGACTAGAAGCCTTTAAGCCAGCATAAAAACCAACTCCTAAAAATGCCATTATTAAAATAGAAATAAATCTTCTTCTTGTTTTATGTATTTCTTTTATATTGTTCTTAAATAATGCCTTTTTCATTTTCATCCTCCATTACCATTCTATATTATCAATTAATTCTGGCTTTTCATTTATTGTAATATTTTCCGCAGTTCCATTTTTAAAATGAATAACTTTATCTGCCATAGGTGCAACTGCACCATTATGAGTAATTATAAGCACAGTCATATTTTCTTTTCTTGCCATTTCTTGCAATAACTTTAATATACTTTTTCCAGTTTTATAATCTAGTGCTCCTGTAGGTTCATCGCATAATAACAATTTTGGATTTTTTGCTATTGCTCTTGCTATAGCCACCCTTTGTTGTTCTCCTCCTGATAATTGAGATGGAAAATTATCTTTTCTATCTGTTAGCCCGACTTTATCTAATATCTCATCTACATTTAATGCATCTGAACATAATTGAGTTGCCAATTCTACATTTTCTTTTGCAGTCAAGTTTTGTACAAGATTATAAAATTGAAATACAAAACCTATATCATTTCTTCTATATGTTACTAATTGTTTATCAGTTAATTTTGTGATTTCTTTATTATCCACTAATACTTTGCCTGATGTTACAGTATCCATTCCTCCTAAAATATTCAATGTTGTTGTTTTTCCAGCACCACTTGGTCCTACTACAACAACCAACTCTCCTTTTTCTATTTCAAAATTTGTATTATTTAACGCATTTATTATTACTTCTCCCATTTTATATTGTTTTGTCACATCTTTAAATTCTATATACGCCATTCAAAATCCTCCTTTTATATATTCTATTTCTCGTTTTGCATATACATTTACATTTATGTATTATATATTATTTTTTAAATTTATAAAACTGTTTTATTGAAAAAGTCTTCTCTTAATATTATAATTTTTATGAGGTGATAATTTTATGATTAATCGTGATGAAAATCCAATATTTTTAAATGACTTTCTTGATTATTCTTCAACTATTTTGAATAAATCCCCTAATACTATGAAAGAATATAATTATGATATAAATC
>CAKPDW010000086.1 GCA_934149115.1 uncultured Clostridia bacterium | reverse complement strand
TAATGAAAATCGAAGTAAAAACTCTAAAGGTTAACAGCCGGGCGCAGCGAGGCCGTTAACTGCTGAGAAGCCGAAGCGCTGCCAGTGGCAGAAGAAGCGAGGATTCGAAGGCGCATAAACTGTGCTTTCAGAGCTTTCGCCAGAAAGGCTGAAAGTACAAGTTTAAAGCTGAAGGGTCGTTGAAAAAAAGCAAAGAAAAAGAAGCAAGAAAAATCACAAAGTTAATACAAAATTAATATTTATGATATAATATACAAACAATATAAGCAAAAAGGATTAAAAATAAAAATGGAAAATGAAAAAATAAATGAAATACTATCAAAACTATCAAAATCAACATTCCGAAACAAATTTCATCTAAAAGAAAAAGAAATAAACTATATAAATGAAAAAGGAATGGAAAAAATAGAAGAACATGCAATGGACTTCATAAATAAAAGATTAGCACCCGCAATAATAAAAAATGATGGAAAACAAACACCAATGAAAGGTCATCCAGTATTCATAGCCCAACATGCTACAGCAACATGTTGTAGAGGCTGTTTATACAAATGGCATAAAATAAAACCAGGTGTGGAATTAACCCAAGAGCAGAAAAATTATGTAGTTAATGTTATAATGACATGGATAAAAAAAGAAAGAAGTGATAAGAAGTGAAAAAATTTTTTACATCAGAAAGTGTAACAGAAGGACATCCAGATAAATTATGTGATTATATTTCAGATAGCATATTAGATGCTTTTTTAGAAAAAGACGAAAATGCAAGAGTTGCATGCGAAACAGTAGCTAGTAAAAATGAAATATACGTAACAGGAGAAATAACATCAATTGCTAATATAGATATAGAACCAATCATAAGAAACACAATAAAAGAAATAGGATATGATAGCAGTGAATATGATATTGACTATAAAAACTGTTCAATACGAATAAATATATCAAAACAGTCTCCCGATATTGCACAAGGAGTAAATCAATCATTAGAAGACAAAAAAGGATTGAATGTTAATTCCGAAGGAGCAGGCGACCAAGGTATAATGTTTGGATATGCCTGTAACGAAACAGAAGAACTAATGCCATTACCAATTTCATTAGCCCATAAATTAGCCAAAAGACTAGCATACGTTAGAAAAAATCAAATAATAAAATACTTAAGACCAGACGGCAAAGTACAAGTTACCATAGAATATGAAAATGAAAAACCAATTAGAGTAGACACAGTAATAGTATCAACACAACATTTACCAGAAACAAATATTCAAGATCTAAAAAAAGATATAATAGAAAAAGTTATAAAAGAAACTATTCCAGCAAAACTATTAGATAATAAAACAAAATATTATATAAATCCAACAGGAAAATTTATAATAGGAGGACCATTAGGTGATAGTGGCTTAACAGGAAGAAAAATAATAGTTGACACATATGGAGGAATGGCAAGACATGGAGGAGGCGCTTTTTCAGGCAAAGATCCAACCAAAGTTGATAGATCAGCATCATATATGGCAAGATTTTTAGCCAAAAATATAGTTGCAAATGGGTATTGCAAAAAATGTGAAATACAATTAGCCTACAGTATAGGAATTGCAAGACCTGTAGCAATTTACATTAACACATACGGAACAAATACAATATCAGAAGAAAAAATAATAAAAAAAATAAAACAAAAATTTGACCTAACACCAAGTGGAATAATAAAATTATTTGACCTAAAAAAGCCAATATACAAACAAACAACAAACTATGGTCATTTTCGGAAAAGAATACTTACCATGGGAAAAAATAATTCAAATATAATAAAGAAGTCAGCAATGTTTACAAATAAAAATATTAATGTTATATTAAAAATATAATGAAATAAGAAACAAAAGAAGGAGTGATAACATGTTAAGTATAATAGTAGCAAAAGGAAAAAATAATATAATAGGAAAAGAAAATAAATTATTATGGACATTACCAGCAGACATGCAAAGATTCAGAGAATTAACAACAGGACATGTAATAATAATGGGAAGAAAAACATTTGAATCATTAGGAAAAGTACTTCCAAATAGAAAGCACATAGTATTTACACAAAACCCAGACTTTGAAGTAGATGATCCAAATGTAGAAGTAGTACATTCAATGCTAGAAATAAAAGAATACATTGATAATGAAGAAGAAAATTTTGTAATAGGTGGAGCAATGATATATAGTTTATTAATGCCACATGTAACAAAAATGTATGTAACAGAAATAGATAAAGATTTTGATGGAGATACATTTTTCCCAAAAATTAATTTAGACATATGGAAAGAAACAAGACGAGAAAAAGGAAAGCAAGATGAAGAAAATAAATTTAATTATGACTTTGTAACATACGAAAGAATAAAATAAAAATTAACCTCTTAAACTACATAAAAAATATATATTTTGGAAAGAATATAAGTAGTTTAAGAGGTTATTAATATGATAGAAATTATTTTAATAATAATAGGATTTATTTTTCTAATAAAAGGGTCAGACATATTAATAGATGGAGCAGAAAACATAGCAAAAAAGCTAAAAATTCCAGAACTTGTCATTGGGCTTACAATAGTAGCATTTGGAACATCATTACCAGAATTAGTAGTAAGTATAGCATCAGTAAAAAAAGGACATGATGAACTATTATTAGGTAATATATTAGGAAGCTGTATATATAATTTACTATTGATATTAGGAATTATATTTATAATAAAACCAATCAAAATTGAAAATAAAACACAAGGAAATATAATAATACAAATATTAGCAATACTAACAATCGCAATTTTTTGCAACATAGGAGAAGAAATATCAAGAACAGAAGGAATACTACTATTATTAATATTTATAATTTTTCTATTAGCATCCTTCAACACAAAAAAAGAAGACAAAAAAGAAAAAAATAAAATAAAAACAAGCAAATCAATAATATATATAATCATAGGAAGTACACTATTAAAAATAGGAGGAGACCTAGTAGTAAATAACAGTATCACAATAGCAGAAAAATTAAACATTACCAAAACAATAATAGGCTCAACAATAGTTGCACTAGGAACATCATTACCAGAACTAGTCACCTCAATAATAGCAACAAAAAAAGGAAAAGAAAACATAGCAATAGGAAACATAATCGGATCAAACATATTCAACCTATTACTAGTATTAGGAACAACAAGCATAATACAACCAATAAAATACAACAACAGCAACAACTTCAACATAATATTCTTATTAACAATAACACTAACAATCCATACAGCAATCAACATAAAAAAGAAAAAAGAAACAAACAAAACAGAAGGAATAATACTACTAATAACATTCATAATCTACAACATAAAAATACTATCATAAAAATGTAACACAAATGAAACAAAAAAATACTTGCATAAATCAAACAAATAATATATAATTCAAAATGTCGAAAGAAACATTCCTCTTTAGCTCAGTTGGTAGAGCGCTCGGCTGTTAAC
>CAKPDW010000085.1 GCA_934149115.1 uncultured Clostridia bacterium | reverse complement strand
GAGTTTAAGAAATATGTAATTGATGATTTTATAAATTGTTATGCAAATTGCTTAACTCCAAATCCTTGTATTGAATGTAATAAATTTATGAAATTTGGGCTTATGTATGAGAAGGCTAAAGAGCTAAGGTGTGAATATATTGCTACTGGCCATTATGCTAAAACAGAGTATAGCGAAAAATATGGAAGATGGGTTCTAAAGAAATCAAAGGCTGGAAAAAAAGATCAGAGTTATGTTTTGTGGAATATTCCTAAGGAATTAATTGAGTATGTAATTTTTCCATTAGCTGATTTTGAAAGTAAGGATGAGATAAGAAAAATTGCTAGAGAGCATAATTTGAAAACAGCTAATAAACCGGATAGTGAGGATATTTGTTTTGTGCCTGATGGAAATTATAAAAGATTTCTTGAAGAAAATTCAGAACTTAAGCCTAAAAAGGGAAATATAGTTCATGTTAATGGTAAGGTTTTAGGAAAGCATAATGGACTTTATAATTATACAATTGGTCAAAGAAAAGGCCTTGGAATTTCATATAAAGAACCATTATTTGTTGTTGGATTCAATAAAGAAAAAAATGAAGTTATAGTTGGTGAAAAGGAATATATTTATAAAAAAGAAATGATTGTGAAAGACATCAATTTATTATTAATTGATTCACTTGAAGAACCAATGAAAGTTTCTGTGAAAACGAGATATTCTAGTGTTGAGGAGAATGCTACTATAGAAATGATTGATGATAATACAATTAAAGTAGTTTTTGAAAATCCTGTTGCACGAATTACTCCAGGACAATCTGCTGTCTTTTATTTGGGAGACATTGTTTTTGGTGGAGGAAAAATTTTTAAATAATTAATTAAAAGAATATAGTGTCAGTAATAATATTGACACTTTTTTGTTAAATCTATATATGAACAAAGGTGCAGATTTAAAAATATTATAATAAGGGGAATGTTATTAATTTTTGATTGGTTAAAATTTATAAGCAAAAAAATTTCAGAACATTTAATGATTTTCGACAATTTTTTTAATTTGATGATGAAAATGTATAGCAAAAAAAACTAATTATGATATAATAATATTATTATTTAGGGGATAAAATATAGAAAAAGAGGAGTATTATGTTTTTTTCAAAACCTGGAGATTATAAAGCTTGTGGACTTTTTTCATTAGAGCATTTTTTCCTAATATTTGCTACATTAGTTTGTGTAGCGATTGCTTTAAAGAAAACGGTTCATAAAAGTAAAAATGAAGTATATAAAATTATAAAAAAATTAACTATTGCTGTATGGATATTAGAAATTGTAAAAATATTGTATACAGTTGGCTATTTAAAGCTTACTGATGTCAAAGAATGGTTACCATTATATTATTGCAGTTTGTTATTATATGCAAGTTTTTTGAGTTCTTTTACAAAAGGTACATTTAAAAGAATGGGAGATGTTTTTCTAGCAACAGGTTCATTAGTTGGAGGAATAGTATTTATATTATTGCCAACAACATCACTTCCTAAATATCCTGCATTTCATTTTATAAGTATTCACAGTTTCTTTTTTCATGGTGTAATGGTTTATTTAACAATTCTAATAAACAAAACACATTATATTGAATTAGAAAAGCAAGATGTTATGTATTTTGCTAGTTTGGTTGGAATTATTTGTTTATTAGCATTAGTTGTTAATCTTGAATTTAATAGTAATTTAATGTTTATATCAGAGAATTTTCCACATACACCTATAGAAATAATTTACAAATTAACTGGAAGATATTTCACACCATTAATGATATTAGGTCAAATGTTCTTACCATTTTTTGTAGTGTATGGAATTATAAAAAAAATAGGGAAAAAAGAAGAAATTATTGAAATTGAACAACAAGAAATTGCTTGAAATGATTGAAAAGTGAACGATAATGTGATATAGTGCTAATGTAACAAGCTGATAGGCTATATATAGGAAAGGGGTATTTATTATGAATAAGCGGATAACTATAGTTACAAAACAGCATCTTTGTATCAATGGACATCTTGATGACCAGGCATATGACAAAATTGAAGAAGTTTTCAATGGTGAAGCTTTTATTCTCATCAGAGGAGAGGAAAATGCAGTAATGAATTCCAAGGGTAAAGTAATTGTTGCATTTGCAAAAAATACTATTAGAGAATATAAGGAACATCTTATTGTTGGAAGCAATAATGACAGTGAATGGATCATTTTTGACAAAAAGAATCATATTATTGCAAAGGAATCTGGATGTAAAATATTATTGCCTCCAAGAGGTGATATGTTACCAATGCAAAGAGATGGACTTTGGGGATTTATCAATGTTCATACTGGAGAGAAAATTCGGGAGGAATATGATGCTTTCAACTATTTCTGCAAAGGCATATCTTGGGTAAGAAAAGGAAACAGATGGGGTGCAATAGATGAAAAAGGAAATAAAATAACACCTGTAAAATATCTGTATTCACCGGATTTCCCAATTTGCTGGAATGATTATAGAATTCTGGTTACTGAAAGAGAAGATGAGCCAAGTGAAACTACGCAAGTTTTGGTTTATAAGACAGGAGCAGAGATTATAAAAAATCCAAATGAAAAAATTCTTATTCAGAGAACATCAGAAAAGAACAGATTTGATGTAGTTAAAGTTGCAGATAACTGGAAAGAGAATTTTAAAAATCCATGTTCAGATGTAACAGAGGTTAAGGTAACTGTAGATGGAGATTCTATTGTTGTTGTTTCAAACAACAAATTAAATGAGAGCTCAAAGCAGGTTGACGGAAAATTTATAACAGTGTTTGACATGAAGAAAAATTTGTTGGAAACAACTGAAACTGAAAAGTAGAATGCAAAAAATAATAAATTATCTAACCGAGTCATATTAGTATATGGCTCGGTATTATTATGCCATGGGGACGTTTTCCTTGACACGTACCTCAAACCCAGTCACCATCTCAACTTGTCAGGGAACGTTTTTTTTGACAACCATTAAATTTAAAATTACACATTTCTCGTAGAGGAGCACAGTGTGCTCCATTACTCATTCATAAAAATTGGCGTATTGACAAATACCCTATAGGGGTATATAATTTTACACGAGGTGATTAAAATATGTCATGTGATAAATGTGGAAAATGTCAAATGTGTCAAAAGTCGACGCATAGAACAGATGAAGAAAAAAAGAGACTTACCAAAAGATTAAATATTATAGAAGGACAAGTCAGAGGAATTAAACAGATGATTGAAAATGATAGATATTGTGATGATGTTTTAACTCAATTATCTGCAATAAATAAAGCGATAGAAAGCTTAGAAAATTCAATTTTAGAAAGCCATATTGCTAATTGTGTGACTTATGAAATACAATCTGGAAATTTAGATATTATTGAAGAAGTTATGGATTTAATAAAAAGAATTAGATAGGAAATAATATAAATTGAATATGTTTTGAATTTATGAAAGGAAGGTATTAATTATGGAAAAAATAGAATTAAAAGTAGAAGGTATGCATTGTACAGGTTGTAGTACAAGATTGCAAAAAGTATTAAATAATTTGGAAGGTGTTTCTAAAGCAGAGGTAAGTTTTGAAACAGGAGTGGCAAAAATTGAATATGATGGCAAACTAGATTTAGATGATATAAAAAAT
>CAKPDW010000084.1 GCA_934149115.1 uncultured Clostridia bacterium | reverse complement strand
AGAGTAACAGAAGTGCTTGATAAAGCTGGAATAGAGTATACAGTATACTCAGAAGTAAAACCAAATCCAACAATAAAAAATGTATTAGACGGATTAGCAAAATGTAAAGAATTTGGAGCTGATGTAATAGTTGCAGTAGGTGGAGGATCTAGTATAGATACAGCAAAAGGAATTTCAATATTAATGACAAACCCAGATAGAGTTGATGTAGTATCATTAAATGGTGCATCAAACACAAAAAATAAAGGATTACCATTAATTGCACTTCCAACAACATCAGGAACAGCTGCAGAAGTTACAATAAATTATGTAATAACAGATGAAGAAAGAAAAATAAAAATGGTATGTGTTGACCCACATGATATTCCAATATTAGCAATAGTTGATTCAGATTTAATGGCATCAATGCCAAAATCAATTGCAGCTTCAACAGGAATGGACGCATTAACACACGCAGTAGAAGGATACATTACAAAAGCACACAACACAATGTCAGATATGTTCCATATGAAAGCAATCCAACTAATATTTGAAAACTTACCATCAGCAGTAAATGATAAAGATGAAAAAGCAATAGAAAATATGGGATTAGCTCAATATATAGCTGGTATGGGATTCTCAAACGTAGGACTTGGAATAGTTCACTCAATGGCACATCAATTAGGCGCAGTATATGACACACCACATGGAGTAGCAAATGCAATTTTATTACCAACAGTAATGAGATTCAATGGAGCAGTATGTGCAGATAGATTCAGAGAGATATTAGTTAATATAGGAAGACCAGATGCAGCACACTTAAATGATCAAGATGTAATAAATACTTTTGTTTGGATGATAGAAGAACTATCTAAGAAAGTTGGAATTACAATGAGAGTAAAAGATACAGGTTGCAAAGAAGAAGATTTGGAAATGCTTGCAGACAAAGCAATGCAAGATCCTTGTAAACCAGGAAATCCAAGAGAAGTTACAAAAGAAGATTTTATTAGATTATTTAGAGAAGCTATGTAAGAACAAAAATTTAAAACTAAAAACGAACAGATTTTAAAATTCTGTTCGTTTTTAGTTTATGATATATATAATTTTAACAAATTTAAAATTATTAGATGAACTGGATAAAAACAATAAAATAATAATTGAATTGCTTTATTGCTTTTGCCTTTTTTTCCATTGTAAAACAAAATAAAAAGTAAAGATGCAACAGAAAATAACAATTGAAGCAAGATAAATTTTAAATTTTCAACTGTCTGTGCATAATATGAAAAATTTTTTATGTATAAAATAAACATTAAAAACATTTCGGCTAATACCATAGAAAGTTTGTTGCTTTTAAAATAATAAAAACATACTATCATGAGAACACCTATACATCCATAATCAAATCCGAAAACTTCAGCCAAAAATGCTAGAAGTATAACTATGGGTATAGAAATATATTTTTCACTAATTTTATCAATAGCTTTTATACCTAATAGTCCAAATGCTAATGTGAAAAATATATTAAAATACATCTTTCCAGGTTGAAAAAGAATATAAGCTGGAATTTGTGATATTACAGCAAAAACCATTAACCTAGTAAGATATTTTGAAAAATTTTTAGTGTGAATATACCCTTCTGATATTAAAAACGCATATATTGGAAATGATAATTTGCCTATATAAAGAAGCGGAATTGATAAATCAGGAAAAACAAAAGGGATATGGCATAATAACATAGTTATGCAAGCTATTATTTTTAATACAAATGATGACATTTTAAAATCTCCTTAATTTTTTCTTAATTATATCAATTTATGTTTAAATATGTCAATGAAGTAGCTCAGCTGTTAAGAATTGTGCTTACTCGAATGTTTTGAAGAAGACAATGTTTTATAAAAATTACATATATCACAACCATGACATAATATAATTTTATTACTAAAAATTCTTTTCAGCGTAGTTAGAAATTCATCTTCTTTGCCCTGAACATGAACATATAATTTATTTGGAAGAATATTCAAAAGAGTATTTAATACATAATCATTGTTAGAAAAAGAAATATCTGATAAATATTTCGCATCTAATATATTTTCATCAATAGGAATAGAATTTTTATGTTTATCCAAAAGAATTGCTTCTTTGTCTACGTAAACTAAATGTATAATATCTATTTTAGAAGGCTCAGAATTAATATAATCACAAAGCAAAGTTATAAATTTATCATATTCACGATTAATTATAAAATTATTAACAGATAAGTCTACAAGATATTCTAAAACTTCAATATAATCTTTTAGCCTAAATCTAATAAAACCATCTAAAATCATAGATGTATTATCTTGAATATACTCATTAATAGAAAGATAAACTAAATCTTTTTTACTTTGAGAATCTTCATCAACAATTGAAGATGAAATATTAGATATTTGTACTTGCTCTAATTCATCAAAATAAAAATAATTTCTCTTTATAATTTTTTTTATTATTTTTAATTCATATAAATCAATTATTAGATTAGAAAGATTAATAGCAAAATTTTGATGTAATGCATTGTAATTCTTAAAATTAAAAATTATTTGATTTTTATTTTTTTTGAAAGTAGCTTCAGGTAAATTAAAATTATTAAGGACATAAGAATAAACTTCATCTGACTCCTTAGAGCTTTTTAGAAATATCGTAAACATAAATAAAGCCTCCTACAAAAAGTATTATTGACATTTTGTAATAGTTTATTCCAGAATAAAAAAAAAGAGTTTGTCATATGTCGACAAACTCAAATAAATATTTTTTACTTATAAATTCTATAATCAATATCACTAAAAACTAAATCTTGTTCATAAATATCATCAACAAATTTTTCATCAACTTTATCATTTTTTAATTGATAATATAACTTTGTAAAACGACCAATATGTTGTTTTATTCTTTTTTTAGCATAATCTACCATAGTACCATTAGTAATAATAAACAACCAATCACTACTCTGAGCAAGTAAAAGTTCACGAGCACATTGATTCAAAGCCTTTTTTCTTGGGCCATCTTCTTCATCAGGAAACATATTAGCAAGTTCAACCATTCTGTTACCAGCTTTATGAAGATGACGATGAGCATAATCATTTGTTGGATTAAGCCATACTTCACTATAACCATTAGCACCCCAACTTGAACGACATGGAGAAGCAACCTGAATATTTGGATGTCTATCAATATAATCTCCAGGAGTTATAAGACTGAAGTTACAATCATCATAATAAATTTTCTTAAATAAAATATATAACCAATAAGGACCTTCATACCACCAATGTCCGTAAAGCTCTGCGTCATAAGGACAAACAACAATAGGAGGAGTGTCCATAAATTTTGCAAGAGTATCTATTTGAGCAGTTCTCGAATCAAGAAAATGACCAGCTTGTTTTTCAGCTGTATCCATAGCCCATCTAGGATTATAATAATCTTTTTCACCAGATTTAGAAGTGATTCTATAATATTTGATTCCAGTATGAACACGCACACCATTAGAAGCAATATAAGGTTTTATATAATCATAATCTAAATCATAACCAATATCTCTATAAAATTCTCTATAATTAAAATCACCTGGATATCCACAGATAGAACTCCAAACTTGTTTTGAAGATTCAATATCCCTACCAAAAGCAACTAAACCACCAGGAGAAACAATAGGAGCAAAAGTTCCATAAAGTGGAGCAGGATCTGCATATAAAATTCCATGAGATTCTACAATTGCATATTCAATACCAAACTCTTTTAAATATTGATCAGCTTCAGGAATATAACCACATTCAGGAAGCCAAATTCCACGAGGTTGTCTACCAAAATATTTTTTATATGTTTGAACTCCAACAGCAATTTG
>CAKPDW010000083.1 GCA_934149115.1 uncultured Clostridia bacterium | reverse complement strand
TATGTATACAAAACCAACAGATGGTTATATAGAAAAATAATACTAAAAAGAGATGATAAATTTTAAAATTTATTGTCTCTTTTTTGCAAAATTGTTGTATAAAAAAATTCAATATGCTAATATGTTAGCAGAATAAGGGGTGATAAAATGAAAAAGGGCAATTTAGAGTTAATAGACTATGCAATTTATTTTGCAACAAAGGCACATACAGGTCAAAGAAGAAAAAGTGATAAAGAGGTTGAAATGATATTTCATCCTTTCACAGTTGGAATGATTTTACAAAGAGCAGAAGCAAGTACAGAATGTGTAATAGCAGGGATTTTACATGATGTTGTAGAAGATACAAAATATTCTCTAGAGGATATAGAAAAAGAATTCGGAATGAACATTTCTAATATTGTTGATGAAGTAACTGAAGATAAATCATTACCTTGGAAAGAAAGAAAAATCAAAGCAATAGATAAAATAAAGACAGCTAGTCTAGAAGGAAAATTAGTAGAGTGTGCTGATAAGATTAATAATCTAGAAACATTATATAATCAATATCAAGAACAAGGGGAAAGCATTTGGGATAGTTTCAACAGACCTAAAGAAGAACAAAAATGGTATTATACAAATATGTATAAAGCAACAATAATGAATACAAATGAAAAAGAAATTCTATTTGAAAGGTATAAAGATATATTAGAGAAAGTTTTTTAGGAGGAGAAAAATGGAAAAGAAACTTGAAGAAATTGATAACCAAGCAAATAATATAACCGACAACTTAAAATATATTAGAGAGAACATTTTAAGAAAAGATGGGCCGATATTTATAGAACTTTTAGGAACTGCTAAAAGTGGAAAAACGACACTATTAAATCATATAACAACATTATTTAATAAGAATGGTATACCAGTGCAAAAAAGAGCAGAAACTGCAGAGTATAATCCAATTGAAAACAAAGACCTTGAGGAATATAATATATGGATGTATAGTGAACTAATGAGGAATCTAAGTGAAGACATGAGTGACCAAACACCTAGAGTAGTTATTTATGACAGAGGAATGTTAGATAGACTTCCTTGGATTGATTTTTCAGTAAATGATGGTTCAATACCAGTAACAGATGCGTTTTTGCTAAAGCAATTATTTAGTAGTGAATTTATGAAAAGATACAAACCGTTAACATATGGATTTGTCACATCACCAGAGTTGAGTGTATTTAGAAAAGGAAAAGAAGGACGATTAGTTAATAGAAAAAATGTTGAGTTATTTAATCAATTTATGGAGGATGAAAAAGAAAATATAGCTGAAGGAGCACGGAAAGTATACAATTATTGAAACTGATCCATATCAAGGAAATATAAGACAGTTTATTATGGATTTTGCTGAGAAAATGACAGATGATGTAAGAGAATGTATACCAAATCAAAGAGATCTTCAAAAAGAAAAGATGTTAATTGAACCAGAAGATGAACATGTTATTTAAAGTAGGAGAGAAAATGGATAATAAAAAAAGATGCAAATGGTGCAATTTACAAAATCAACTATATGTAGAGTATCATGATAAAGAATGGTGCAAACAAAATTTCGATGAAAAATATTTATTTGAAATGTTGGTATTAGAATCTTTTCAAGCAGGGCTTTCGTGGGAATGTGTATTGAATAAAAGAAAAGCTTTTGAAGAAGCTTATGATAATTTTGATGTTGATAAGATTTGTATGTATGATGATAATAAAATACAAGAGTTGTTAACAAATGAAAAAATAATTAGAAATAGATTTAAAATAAATGCTAGTGTAAACAATGCCAAAATATTTAAGAAAATTCAAATTGAATATGGTTCGTTTTATGATTATTTGATTACTTTTACAAATAACAAGACTTTTTATGAGATTGATAAAACAACATCTGAATTATCTGATAATATATCCAAAGATTTAAAGAAGAAAGGAATGAAATTTGTAGGGTCAACGATAATATATTCATATTTACAAGCAATAGGAGTTATATATTCTCATGATGAAGGTTGCTTTTTATACAAAAAAGGGTAATAATTTAGAAGGGGAAAGGAGGAAAGAATGATAAAATTAGAAATTCAAACAGGAAATCCTATTTGCTATGAATTAGATGAGAATTTGAAACCTATAAAACATTATTATTTAAAAAATAAATAGTAATAAAAGTAGAGAATTTACTTGACTTTACAAGTATTTACTCTGCTTTTATTTTACTACTATTACCATAAAATTATCTAAAATTCAAGTCTAGTATTCATTTAATCTGTATGTTATATAAAGTACAGGAGGAGGAGAATGAAAAATCATATAGAGTTAATTAACCTAAAAAATCAAAATGAAATTTCTAATATAGAATCTTGCAATAAAATTACAAGTGTATATGGATTGAGTTTAAATGTGAAACAAATATCTAATTTATTAGAAAAAAAGCAGGAGATTTTAAAGCGTACAGGAAGAATTGAGTTTAGAGAGAGTATCATTAAGAAGATAATAATAGAGTTTAGTGATTCACCATATATAACTCAGGAAAGCTACGAAAGCATTTTACATGAACTAATTGAAATTTTTTATGAATATAAAAATGAGACTATGGATATAGTTACAGATGATGAGTTAATAAAGTTTATGAAAAAATCTTTTGATGGAATTTGTAAAGGCGATATTGATTATTTGTCAGAAACGATTATGTATGAGATGAAAAAAGAAGTGCTAAATGGTAAAAAGATTGATGATGTAAAAGTAGGTGATGATTTTGAGCAATATTGAGATTATAGGCAAAATTAAAAGAGATGATTTGGATGAAAAGAACTATTTTAGGACAATAGTAGAAGCGGGAAATGAAAATGAAATGTTTACTGAGGATGATTTAGTAAATATGCAGATTGAGATAATGAATTTATTGGATGAAAAAATATTTAGATATACAGGCGCAGATAGTAGTTCAATAAAAAAAGAAGTTATGGAGAATATTCATGAGTCAAATTATTATACGATAGGCTTACAATTGAAAACTTTCAAAAATCCAGATGATGCAATAGAAAAAATTAAAAAAGAAGGTTTAAAGAAGATATATTATGATGGAAGAAAAAGAATAGATAGAATGTTAGACGTAATCAGAGTAATGTATGCAAAAGTAAAGAAAAACAAATTAAAAACAGAGAATCATATTTATAATGATACTATATCTGGTGGAATACAAGGATTTCTAAAGATATATGATCCAGATTTTAATGCACAAGATATGAAAATTACAGCTGATTATCCTTTGTATAATAATTTGATTGGAAAATTAGAAGGTGTAGAATTCATGAAAGAATATGTTAATAATATTTATTTGGAAAATGAATTTTGCAATATATTTGAAAATGAAAAAATAGAAAGATTGCTGTATAGTTATTCTAATAGATACAAAGATCTAATTATAAATATATTTGAAATAGTATTTTTGGAAGCAATAGCTTGTAAACTAGTAAAAAGAAATGTATTTGATTTAGAGATAGATAAATCAGAATTGGACAAAATTTATCAATTGTTAAAAGATAAAGAAGAAATAAAAAATATCATAATGAATATATATGATGAGTTATGTATTGAATTAATTTCTGGAAAAGATGAATTGAAAAAATATATTGGAAATAATATGAATAGTATTATAAATATAATAATAAATGCAGTTGAACAAAATACTTTAGATAAGGTGTTTATAACACAAAAATTTATAGAACAATGATAGCTAGGCTACACAAAAGACAAGGAGGGGATTGAAATGAAAACCAAGAAAATATTAAAAATAATAGGAATCATAATACTAATTATAATCGTACTAATACTAGTACATACCTTAAGAAATTATATGATTATTAAAAACATAGAGAAAAA
>CAKPDW010000082.1 GCA_934149115.1 uncultured Clostridia bacterium | reverse complement strand
ACTTTTAAGTGTTCTGTTAATTCAGAAATTCTTTCTGTTAAAAGAGCTATTTGAACTTCTGGTGAACCAGTATCGTTTTCTTCTCTTTTATAAGTGTTAATTATTTCTTGTTTTCTTTCTTTTGTCATATCGCACTACCTCCTTATATTTTATTTGCCAATCACTGAGTATGAGTAGGTTTTTTCTCAAACTAAGTAATGGTAATTTGCATGCAGTAATATTTTACTATATATTAACTGAAATTGCAAGTTAAAAACGCTAAATTTCTTTATTTACTTGTAAATATTTATCAAATATATTATTATTTTATTTAGAGTATTTTATGTATTTAGATTTGAGGAGACTATTTTTTATGAATTATTATGATATTTTAGGAATTTCCAATTCAGCAACAAAAGCAGAAATTAAAAAAGCATATAAAACTTTAGTCAAAAAATATCATCCTGATGTTTATGAAGGTGATAAATCTATTGCTGAATCAAAAATAAAACAATTAAATGAAGCATATGAAACTTTATCTAATCCTGATTTAAGAAAAAAATATGATGACAGTTTACTCACTATTCATGATGAAGCTACTGTTGCCGATAATGATTTTAAAAACAGCTATTCAAACGAAGATACTTTTAAAAATTATGATAATTTATATAATGACAACTATTATAAAAGATATACAACAAATTATTACGGAGTTTCTAGAGATAATTTGCATAAGAATAATTCAAGAAATTATTCTCAAAACAATAACATAAAAAATTCTGACTTATTTATTCTATCCAACTCCAAACTTTTTCTTTTTATGATTTGTGCTTTGGTAATAATTTTAATTTTCTTATTAATTGTCATATCTTACTTAAAAACATTTTTCACTGATTCTTCAAATCAAACTGAAATTATTAACTCTATTGACGAATCTGACTTTTATGATTTTTCAAATACAATTACTTTTGACATG
Source organism: uncultured Clostridia bacterium (assembly GCA_934149115.1). Lineage (GTDB taxonomy): Bacteria > Bacillota > Clostridia > TANB77 > CAG-508 > UMGS1994. Next base: position 3,097 of record CAKPDW010000082.1, on the reverse strand, counting down.
ACTTATAATGAAGTCTGCAAAATTCTAGGTAAACCAGACCATATAAAAAAGAATGATAGCGATTATTATGCTTATTGGGGCAATTCTTATATAATTTTTGATTATCACGACAATGTATCTGGTTGGAAAAACAATGGAGACTTTATAACTGAGCAACCACCATCTAATAATACTAAATATCTATTTGATTTTTTTATGTAAATTATAGTATAATAAATACTATATTATTGTTACAGCTATCAACAATACACTTATTGTGATATGTGCCAATATAGAGAAAATACGAAAAGATTTTTAATTTAGTAACTTATTGATTGCTATTTACATCAAAAGGAGGTTTCGCAAAATGATAAATTATGCATACTTTTATGGTAAAGAGTCTTATTACGATAAGTATCGGCCTTCATATTCAAAAGAAGCTATCAAATACCTAAAAAGTTATTTAGACCATCGTGACGTTATTGAAGTAGGTGCAGGACCAGGAAATCTATCCAAACAATTATTAGATGACACCCTGCTGGAAACACTTACAACAATAGAACCAAATTCTTCTTTTATTAAATTCCAACACACAAATTTGCAACAATATATCGAGCAAGAAAGATGTATTGTTACTCGTGGATATGCTGAAAACCTGGGAAATATCTCTGCAGAAATTGTTGTTGTTGGACAAGCTGTTCACTGGTTTAATAGAAACTTTTTCTTACAAGAACTTGAAAAAATTGGTTGTAAAACATTAATTATCTTAGAAAACTGGACACATAAAAAATTAGATTTTTCTGAAAAATATCATTCAAATATTATAAGAAAAAAAGAAAAACCTTTTAATTACTTTGAAAAATATGATAATAAGTCATTTGAAAATGATTTTCATTTCAACTCGTTGGAACAATTTTCTGGTTATATGTTAAGTATGTCATATGCTCCTGAAAAACCTGTAACATTAGAGCTTTTTCTAAGTGATTGTAAAAATTTTTGGTATACTCATTCCAAAAATGACTGTTTATGCATAAAGGGATTAACAGATGTCTGGATTGGAGAACCAATACGTTTTTAACCATATGTTCAAATTTAAAAACTTTTCTATGTACTCTAGACACTCTTAAAGCAAATTATAATTTGTTTACAAATGAAAATTTATGAAATGAATTTTCTGTACAATAATATAGTTGCATAATAGGGTTTCCTATTAGAACAAATCTGAAAATTTTCAATTTTCAGTCTTTACTCTACTCTTTATATTTTTCTATAAAATTGAAATTTTCAGTAAATTTGTTCGAGCGCGAAAATTTATTTTATAAATTTTCTGTGCAATTTTTTATATAATAGAAAAGTCAGCATGACTTTCCTATTATATAAACTTAAAAAGAATGCAAATTGGGATAATCAAATATCCAATCTGCATTCTTTATTTTTTATGCCGTTTCTGATGCGTTTCTTTTTCGCATTTTCTTTTTATTTGTTTGCTTAGTAAGTGTAACTGGTTTTTTATTCTCATCAATTACTATTTCTGGTTTTTGATTATTTAAAACCGTTTCCTTTGTTATTGTACATTTAGCAATCTTCTTATTGCTTGGTATATCATACATTACATCTCTCATTATTTCTTCAATGATTGAACGTAATCCTCTAGCTCCCGTTTTTCTTTCTATTGCTTTATCAACAATTACTTCTAAAGCTTCTTGACTAAATTCCAAATCTACACCATCTAAAGCTACTAATTTCTTATATTGTTTTACCAATGCATTTTTTGGTTTTGTAACAATTTCAATCAATGCTTCTCTTGTTAATTCATCTAATGTTGCTACTATTGGTAATCTTCCTACAAACTCTGGTATCATACCAAATTTAAGTAAATCTTGTGGTAGAATTTGTTTGTAAATTTCTGATTGGCTAATCTCTTTTTTAGCTTCTACTGTTGTTCCAAATCCAATAGTATTTTTTCCTGTTCTATCTTTTATAATTGATTCTATTCCTTCAAATGCTCCACCACAAATAAATAAAATATTTTCTGTATTTATTTGTATAAACTCTTGATGTGGATGTTTTCTTCCACCTTGTGGTGGTACAGATGCTTTTGTTCCTTCAATTATCTTTAATAAAGCTTGTTGAACTCCCTCTCCACTTACATCACGAGTTATTGATGGATTTTCTGATTTTCTTGAAATTTTATCTATCTCATCAATATATATTATTCCTTTTTCAGCATTTTCTATATTATAATCTGCTGCTTGAATTAATCTAAGTAATATATTTTCAACATCTTCTCCAACATATCCTGCTTCTGTTAATGTTGTTGCATCTGCAATTGCAAATGGAACATTTAAAACTTTTGCCAATGTTTGTGCTAACAAAGTTTTTCCACATCCTGTTGGACCTAATAATAAAATGTTGCTTTTTTGTATTTCAACATCATTAACTTTATCTAAATTATTTATTCTTTTATAATGATTATATACGGCTACTGATAAAGTTTTTTTAGCTTCCTCTTGGCCAATAACATATTCATCTAATATTTCTTTTATTTCCTGTGGAGTTGGTATTTTTTCATTTTCAACTACTTCAATTTCTTCATCTTCTTCATAAAACTCATCTTCAATAATTTCTTGACATACATTTATACATTCATCACAAATATATACTCCTGGTCCAGCTATTATTTTCTTTACATTTTCTTGTGATTTTCCACAAAAAGAGCATTTTACGCTTCTATTATTATTTGGCATTCTCTCACCTCTTTTTATTTTTTAATAATATTATTGTATTCAAATTACATTCTTTTGTCTAATATTCCATCTATCAAACCATATTCTAAAGCTTCTTGAGCTGTCATATAATTATCTCTTTCTGTATCTCTTTCAATAGTTTCAAGATTTTGACCTGTTCTTTCACTTAATAATTTATTTAATTTCTCTCTTGTTTTTACCATGTGATCTGCATGAATTTTTATTTCAGTTGTTTGTCCTGATAATCCCCCTGAAATTAATGGTTGGTGTATTAATATTTCTGCATTAGGTGTAGCAAAACGTTTTCCTTTTGCTCCAGATGCTAATAATACAGCTCCCATACTTGCTGCCATTCCTACACATATTGTAGA
>CAKPDW010000081.1 GCA_934149115.1 uncultured Clostridia bacterium | reverse complement strand
ATCTTAGAATTTTCATCAGAAAAAATTCTAAGATGACACATTTTATTTACTAAATAATCTATTGTTTTTTCTGTGTCTGAATGAGTAACTCCAACTAATACCATAAAGCCTTTTTCAATTTTTCCAACTGTCTTATCATCTACACTGACACTAGCCTGATTTACTCTTTGAATAACTAATTTCATTCTCCTTATCCTCTATTTTTATTCTTTCTTAGCACCACAATTTGAACAAAATTCATCATCAGAATTTATTATTTCTCCACAATTAGCGCATTTTCTTTTTCCTTCTGGAAGAACTTCTTTAGTTTCTTCAACAACAACTTCTTCTTTTTCTTCTACAATTTCTTCCTTTTTAACACCACAATTTGGGCAAAACACATTACTATCATCAATTACTTTACCACATCCAGAACATTTTCTTTTTCCATTTGGCACAAATGGTTCAACTTCAATTTTTTCTTGCTCTTTTCCACATTGAGGGCAAAATGTAGCATTTATATCTACTTCACTTCCACAATTTGGACATCTCTTTTTATTTTTTAAAACTAATTGTTCTTTTTCTAATTCTTCATTTTCAGCTTTCATTTTATCAATTTCTTCGATTTTATCGCTTATATATGTCATAATTTCTTCATCCATTGTTTTTTTCTCATAAACCTTTTTTCCAATCTCAGAAAATGTTCCTTCAATCTTTGAATTATTTTCAGTAATAGTCTTTTTTAACGTACTTATTTTTTGTTGCTTATTTATGCTTTCCTGTAAATTATTTGAAATTTCTGTTCCTTTTTTCTTTACTCCATCTAAAAATCCCATCTTACACTTTCCTCCTATCTATTATTCTTCTTTTAAATCCCTTGTCATAAGCACAGTTACTGCTTCTTTAGGATCTAATTTTTCATATAGAACTTGATATACTGCATTAATTATTGGTACTTCTATATTATACTTTTTAGCTAATTTATATGCCACTTCTATATTGTCTATACTTTCAATTGTCATTCCAACTTCTTTTTTAGTTTCTTCTATTGTTTTTCCTTGTCCTATAAGCATTCCAGCTCTCCTATTTCTACTATGCATGCTAGCACAAGTAACAATTAAATCTCCAAGTCCAGTAAGTCCATAAAAAGTATCTTTGTTTCCACCAATAGCAACACCTAATCTAGATATTTCAACAAGTCCTCTTGTAACTAATGCTGCAAATGTGTTATCACCTAATTCAAGTCCAGCAGCAATTCCTGCACAAAAAGCTATAATATTTTTTAAAGCTCCACCAAGTTCAACACCTTTGACATCTTTAGATGTATACATTCTCATTTTTTCACTTTTAAATATTTCTACAACTTCATCTGCAAGTTCTTTGTCATCTGATGCTGCAACTAATGCTGTAGGAATAAGTATTGAAACTTCTTCAGCATGACTTGGTCCTGATAACACACCTATTCTACTATTAGGTAATTCTTCTCTAGCCACATCATCAAGAGTTTTTAAAGATGCTGCTTCAAATCCTTTAGAACATATTATAACTCCTTGATTTTTTATATATGGTTTATATTGTTTAATAACATTTCTAGTAAATTTTGAAGGTGTAACATGTAATACAAGTTCTGTATCTTCTAATACTTTTTCCATATCTGTAGAACAATATACTCCTTCAGGTATTTCAGCATTTGGTAAAAACTTACACTTTTTTTCATTATTAATCAAATCTCTTTCTTCTTCTGAAAAAGACCATACTTTTATTTCATTTCCTTGCTTAGCTAAATATATTGCTAAAGCCATTCCCCAACTTCCACTTCCTATTATTGCAATTTTTTTCATACTCTCTCCTTTTTTATTAAAAAATTTTACTTTCTTGGCCTTTTAATAATCTTTTAATGTTTGCTCTATGGTTAAAACAAACAAAAAATCCTAATAAAATTCCAAAAATTCTATAATCACCTGGTACAATATAATTTTCAGTAATGAATAAAGTTAATACTGGAAATAAAATTGCTGCAGCTACAGAACCTAAAGAAACAATTCTTGTTAAAACCATTAATAATAATGCAAAAACTAGGCAAATCAATCCAATCTGCCAATTAATTACTAATATCAAACCTAAGCTTGTTGCAACACCTTTTCCTCCTTTGAATCCAAAAAATATTGGAAAAGTATGCCCAAATACAACCATCAATCCTGCTAATTGAACAAGATATTCTATATGTTCAAAATTATCAATATTACCAATAAGCTTTGCCAATAAAACAGCAACAACACCTTTTAATATATCACAAATAAGTGTTAAAACTGCTATCCCTTTTCCAGCCGTTCTTAATACATTTGTACTTCCAGCATTTTTGCTTCCTTTTTCTCTTACATCAAATCCTGCTAATTTCTTTGTAAAAATTACAGAAAAACTTATACTTCCAATAAGATATGACACAAGTGCCACTAATATGTATATAGCAACCATAATTCTCCTCCTTATTTTTTGAAAAATTTATTATTTCTCAATTTTATCATTTTTTTCTCTTACAATTATTCTCACAGGTGTTCCCTCTAAGCCAAAATTATTCCTTATACAATTTACTAAATATCTTTGATAAGAAAAATGAAACAATTCTTTTTTATTTACAAATATAACAAATGTTGGTGGCTTTGTTGAAGCCTGTGTTCCATAAAAAATTTTAAGTCTCTTTCCTTTATCAGATGGTGGTTGAACTACTGCAATCGCCTCATTTATTACTTGATTTAACATTGCTGTAGAAATTCTTAATGCATTCTGATTTGCAACATTATTTATCATTTCAAAAAGTTTATTTACTCTTTGACCCGTTTTTGCAGAAATAAAAATTATAGGCGCATAAGTTGCAAAAGGTAATTCATTATATATTTTCTTTTTAAATTGCTCAGTTGTCTTATTATCTTTCTCAATTTCATCCCATTTATTAACAGCAATAATAATTCCTTTTCCTGCTTCATGAGCTTCTCCAATAATTTTTGAATCTTGTTCACTTACTCCTTCAGTTGCATCAATCATCATTATACACACATCTGCTCTTTCAATTGCTAAATTAGACCTCATTACACTATATTTCTCTATATTTTCTTTAACTTTGCATTTTCTTCTAATCCCAGCTGTATCAATTAAAATATATTTTCCAAATTCATTTTCATATTCAGAATCGATAGCATCACGTGTTGTTCCAGCAATATCACTAACAATAACTCTATTTTCTCCTAAAATTCTATTTATTAAAGATGACTTTCCTGCATTTGGTTTTCCTATTATAGCAACTTTAATTACATTTGAATTATTATCATTCTCATTTTCTTCAGGAAAATTTTCATATATTTCATCTAAAACATCGCCTATTCCCTTTGCATTTACTGCTGATATTGCAATAGGTGTTCCAACACCTAAATTATAAAATTCATATAATTCCATTGGATCCTTTCCAAAATTATCAGCTTTATTACAAACAAGAACTATCGGTTTTTTACATTTTTTTAACATAACTGCTATTTCTTCATCTGCTGCTGTTACTCCTTGTTTTATATCTGTTAAAAATATAATAACATCAGCTACAGATATTGCAATATCCACTTGCTCACGCATTTGATTAACTATTGTATCACCTGTAAGTTCTTCAATGCCTGCCGTATCAATAACTGTAAAGTCTCTACCTCTCCAACTTGATTCAGCATATACTCTATCACGAGTAACTCCTGGCGTATCCTCAACAATAGATATTCTTTGACCTACTATATAATTAAAAAATGTAGATTTTCCTACATTAGGTCTTCCTACAATAGCGACCACTGGTTTTGACATTTTCTCACCTCTTTATTCATAAGTAGAACAAATCAAAAAGCCATCTAATTTATTATAATCTAAAATCTCATTTTTGACTTCCATAAATTTGTTAATACTATAATTTATATCACAACAAAGTAAAGTAATCTTCGCATGACACAAATATTTTATAACAAAAGCATTAAAATTTCAACAAAAAAAGACAAATAAAAAAACACATTTTTCAATGTGCTTTTTTATTTGTTATCTTCGTTAACTGCTACTACTTCTTTACCGTTGTAGTATCCACAATTTGA
>CAKPDW010000080.1 GCA_934149115.1 uncultured Clostridia bacterium | reverse complement strand
AGTTATAGTTAAGGAGGTTTTTTTAGTCGCATGAGGAGAAAAATTTACAAGATGATGGTGATTGTATTTATTATTCTTTCATTTGGAGGAAAAGTAAATGCAGCTGAAGCTGAAAATGTTAATACATCAGTTGAAGCAACCTCAGAGGAGCAGAAAAATATTGCAACAACAGAAGTTACAATAACAAAAGAAACAACAGAAACTCAAAAACAAGAAGAAACAACAAAACAAGAAAAGAAAGACAAGAAAGTCAAAAAGAAAGTCAAAAAGAAAGCCAAAAAGAATAGCAAGAAAAAAGCTAAGAAGAAAGGCAAAAAAAAGAACCAGAAAAAGAAAAAGAAAGATTCATGGAGTCATGAATTTCATGTAACTGCATATTGCGGTTGCTATGAATGTAGTGAACAATATGGAACACAAACTAGTACTGGAGTTACAGCAGAAAGTGGAAGAACCATAGCTGTTGATCCAGAAGTGATTCCATATGGATCTAAAGTTGAAATTAATGGTCATATATATACTGCCGAAGATTGCGGTGGTGCTATAAATGGATATGACATTGACATATTCATGGATGATCATGAAGCAACAGATACTTTTGGTTCACAGTACATAAAATGTACTGTATATAATAAATAATAAGTCTGCTCACAAAAAGCTTAGGGAAAATGTTCCTTAGGCTTTTTCTTTTAGAATACTTTTCAATTATATAAAATCACCAAAAACAAAATAATGAATATTATATTTCAGGTGATATGTATGAAATTAGGATTATCATTAGCTGGTGGGGGAATAAAAGGATTTGCACATATAGGAGCAATTAAAGCTTTAGAAGAAGCTGGAGTAAAGTTTGATTATATTTCAGGAACATCATCAGGAAGTATTGTCGCAATGCTATATGCCTGTGGATACTCACCAGATGAAATTTATATGATTTTCAAAAAGAATGTAAAAAAAATAAAATATATAGATTTTGAGAATATAAAAAGATTCATAAAAAGATTTTTCTCTGGAAATGGACTAAAAATAGATGGACTAAATAGTGGAACCACTATAAAAAAACTTGTTAATGAATACTGCTTAAAAAAAGGAATAAACAATATAAAACAGATAAAAATGCCAATTGTTATTCCTGCAGTAAATTTATGCACAGAAGAATTATATGTATTTTCCAATAACATAATTCAAAACCGAGACAGAGATATAAAATATATAAATAATGCTAATGTTGGAACCATTGTTCAAGCAAGTTGTAGCTATCCAGGAATATTTTCACCTTGCAGATTTGGAGAAAACTTACTAGTAGACGGTGGAATTGCAGAAAATCTTCCTTGGAGAGAAACAAAAAAAGCAGGTGCTGATAAGGTTTTAAGCATTGTATTTGTTGATAAAGATAAAAAAGGATGCGAAAATATTTATGAAGTATTAGATAAATCATTTTCAATATTATGTTCAGAACTAGCAAATTATGAATGGGACGGCACAGATTATTTATTAAAATTATATATGCCTAAAGTAGGACTATTAGCAAAAGGAAAGCAAGACGAATTATATAATCAAGGATATTTACAAACAAAAAGAAAGATTAAGGATATTTTAAAATGTATAAGTGGGTAAATTTTGATTGCATATAAAAAAAATAATGGTATAATTAAATCAGAAAAAAACAAAAGATTATAATAAAGGGGAGATTTATTTGAAAAAATATACAATTTTGATTTCAATTTTTATTTTTTTTGCATTAATAATATGTGTAAACAAAAACGTTAATGCTGACGGAGTCGTGGTAGATGAACCAGAATTTACAGTTCCAGTACAAATTACATGGATAGATTATGATAATTATTTAAAGCAAAGACCAGAAACATTAACATTAGTTGTTTCTGAATTGAAAGCTTCATCAAGTGATGAATATATGTATATTCCACTAAAGGCAAGTGATTGCAAAATTGAAAGAATTGACGATACAATGTCTGTTTGGAAAGGAAAAATAAAATTACCTAAAATTTATAAGGGATATTATGGTGAGTATGGATTTGTCGGAAATGCTATAAAGTTGGGTGCATATGATGAGGTTAATAATTCAGGAATAGCATCTTATGATAGAACAGATGGAGGAAATTTAAGTCTAACATTTTTTGCAAATTTGAGTAGGGAATATAAAGTTATTGTTAACCTAGATGATGATAATAATAGAGATTTACGAAGACCACAAAAATTGTATTTTAATATTAAAGATAATAGAGGAAATACTAGAGAAGTTACCTGTGGTGTACCTGAAACAGGAAATCAAGTTGTAGAGCCTATTATACTAGATACATATTTATATGATAATAATGACGTACCAGTTTGGAATGAAAAAATAGAATATACAGCTGAACTTCTTAGAAATGTTATAGAACAAAATATGAATACAAGACAAGATCTTTTAGACTATTACGAAGATGATATTCAAGTAAATGACGACCAAATTATCGTGAATTTAAAACACACACCAGAAAAATATAAATTAGATAGTCCAATTAAAGTAACATGGAAAGATGAAACTGCAGAAAATAGACCAGATGTAATACCTGTTACATTAAAAAGCAAATCATCAAACAAAGTATATGCCACAATAGAACTAAAAAAAGAAAATAATTGGGAATATACTTTAGATGATTTATACGTATTTGAAAGAGGAAGTTTTATTACATATAATTTGGAAGTAGGAAATGTAAAAGACTATGATTTTGAAGTTATACCAACATATAACCAATATGTAAAAAAACAAGTAACAGACTTTGAATTAGTTGCAACATATAATCCAAAACCAGAAGAAGTTGAAGAACCAACCGAGCCAAAAGAACCAAGTGATACAACAGACCCAGTTGAATCAACAGAACCAGCACAAACTCCTACTACAACCACTGAAAACGAACAAACTGATGAAAATAAAAATATATTAAAAAATCCAATTACAGGAGATAATATTATAATATGGATAGGAGCTTTCGCTATCACAGTTGTCATGGGGACATTCTTCTTGACACGTACCTCAAACCACGGCAAACACAATAAAAAGTCATAAAGACGTGTTTCTTGACAACCAAAAAATCAGGAGAATTCAATAAAAAATTCTCCTGATTTTTTTGGATTGAAACAATTGATTTATTAATTGCTTGATTGGAATTTTTGTTTAGCAGTTGCAAGTTGCATTTGATCTGCCTCCTGAGTCGTATACCAACCCTTTTCCTTCATCAAATTATAAATCTTATTTTGTATATCCAAAGAAGTATTTAGAGCCTCCTTAAAAGAACAATGAACTTCATGAGTTGTTGATTCTATTGTGCCATGCATATATAAGTCACATACACCCTTTATAACTAATAATTCATTTTCCATTAAATCTCTGTCTTCCATTTTGCAACCCCCTTATAATAAATTTAAAAATTTGTTAAATAATTCACAATGCTTTTGTTCCAACTCACCAACATATTGTGAAAGTGTAGCATCTTGCAATTGAGTAGATGTTTTTTTAGAACAACATTTCATGAATTGTTCATGCCCTAAAGCATCTTCAACATATAAAAGTTCTTTATTTGTCATTTTTATCACCACCTTATTTTAGTATTTCAATTTTAAAATATAATATTCAATTTTTAATTGATAATACAAAATTGCATGTTATAATAAAAGCAATTGGAGGAACAAATGAGTAAAATATTATTAATTGAAGACAATGATTCAATAATTTTAGGATTAGAATATTTATTCAAAGAAGAAAAATTTGAATTTGAATATGCAAAATTAAAAAAAGAAGCAATAGAAAAAATTGATAAAGAAAATTTTGATATAGTTTTAATCGATATTGGATTACCAGATGGCAATGGATTTGAAGTAGGCCAATACATAAAAGAATACAGAAAACAATTACCAATTATTTTCTTGACGGCTAATGATGAGGAGAAGGATGTTGTGTATGGCTTAGATTTGGGTGCAGAGGATTATATTACAAAGCCTTTTAGAAATAGAGAGTTGATTTCTAGAATTAAGAATGTGCTTAGGAGAAATGGTAAGCCTGATTTGATTTCATGTAAGGGTGTTTCGATTGATAC
>CAKPDW010000079.1 GCA_934149115.1 uncultured Clostridia bacterium | reverse complement strand
GTGTTAGAGATTGCTTGAAAATGTTGCCTTCAATAAATAAAAGAAAAATGGTTTTATTAACTACTGGAGTTGTTAAAGGAATTGATGCTTATAGAATGAGTAACAAGGAAGAACGTATGTTTGAACCTATTATAAAAGGATTTTTTATGGCAAAGGGAATGAAAATTGATAAAAACATAAAGAGTTTTAGGGATGTAAAATTATATGTTGATAAATTAGATGATCAAGGAAAGTATGAATTTAATCAGTATATTGAAAAATGTTTAGCTATGAAGAAAATGATTAATAGTCCTGATAAAAAAGTTAAGACAATTGGAAAAAATGTTTTGAAATTGATTAGTGATTCGTTTGAAACAGCATCATATTTAGCATTAATATCTCCGTTAGCTATGGGAAAAATGGGTGGAAAAGGAGCAGCAGATTCTAATGAACAACCTCAGCCTGAAACATCAAAAGTTAGAGAAGAAGCAACTGCTAAAGCTTATCAACCTATGGTAGATGGACAAAAAGTGACAGAGAAGATTCCAGAAGAATTATGTAATAATGAGGAGTTAGGAATTTTGACAGAAGGTGATGCTTATACAGTTCCAAGTATGGGAGGTCGTAGAGTTGGAAATGTTGAGTATCCAAAAACTGATGGTATAATGAAGGATATTATGCAAAAGAGTTGTGAACAGGCTGTGTTGGATGATGATGTTGATGTTAAGCTTCCTAAAACAGGTTTGACTAATGACGAATGGGTAGAAATTTCAAATAATTTTAAAAAGGCTTCTCCTAAAAAGTGGGATGGATTTTTGAAATATTGTGAAGAACATAAAGATGAGCTTACTGTTGGAACGATTGCTACTGGACTTGGAACAGCGTTTATATACTTTATGGAGAGTGGTGTAATGACATTAGCTTACTAAAAAATAGATGAAAAAGTGGCATAGAAATTCTATGTCATTTTTTTTGTCTAAATAAAATACTTGAAATTGAATAGTAATATAAATATAATATGTATATGAACAAATCTGAAAATTTTCAATTTTCAGTAAATTTGTTCGAGCGCGAAAATTTATTTTATAAATTTTCTGTGCAATTTATTAGAAAAGTCAGCATGACTTTCTTGTTATATAAATAGAAAGGAAAATTTATATGCTTGAAAAAAAATCTAGAATGAAAAGTGAAACCTTTTTACAAGGTATATTGGTTTTAATATTTTCTCAAGTTTTGATAAAGGTGTTAGGGTTAGTTCAAACTTTATATTTGACGAATAGAAATGGATTTGGAGATGCTGGAAATGCTATTTATATGGGAAGTTATCAAATATATGCATTGCTTCTTTCAATTTCTTCTATAGGAATTCCAAATGCTATTTCAAAATTGATTTCTGAAAGAATCGCTATTGGTGATAATCAAGGTGCTCATAAAGTTTTTAAAGTTGCCTTATTAACTTTTGGAATAATTGGAATGATTGGAACATTGCTTTTATTTTTTGGTGCTGAAATTATTGCTGATGCTTGGCTTGAGATTCCAGAATCAAAGGTAACTTTGATGATTTTAGCTCCAGCTGTTTTCTTTGTTGCTGTTTCTTCTGTTTTTAGAGGTTATTTTAGTGGAAGACAACAGATGAGAGCTACTGCAAATGCTCAATCTTTTGAACAATTTTGGAAAACTTTATTTACTATTATTTTTGTTGAAATAGCTGTAATTTTGACTAGTACAAATACTACATATATGGCTGCAGCTGCAACTGCTGCAACGAGTACAGCAATTTTATTTAGTTTTATATATTTATATAGATATTATGTGAGAGAAAGAAAATTTATTTCTGTAAAAAATAATCCTGGTGTAAAGTCAGAAAATAAAACTGTGAAAGCAATAGTAAAAACTATTTTATGGATTTCTATTCCAATATCTTTGACTGCAATATTATCATCTTTAAATAAATTAGTTGATTCTATGACTGTTGTAAAAATGTTAAAACCTATTTTAGGAGAAGAAGTTGCTAAGGCAAAATATGGTATATTGAGTGCAAAAGTGGATATACTTACATCATTACCTCTTGCTTTTAATGTTGCTTTTGCTACTGCGCTTGTGCCTGCAATTTCTGCTGCAAATGCAAAAAATGATGTAGAAACAATAAATAAGAGAATATCGTTTTCGTTGTTGTTAGGTTTACTTATAGGTTTACCTTGCACAGCTGGAATGTTTTTATATGCAAATGAAATATTATTACTACTTTTCCCACATGCGAGTGATGGTGGAGTGTTGCTTGCAATTTCATCATTTACTATTATTTTTACGATATTAGCTCAAACAATAAATGGAATCTTACAAGGCTTTGGAAAAGTAAAGACACCTGTTGTTGCGTTGGGAATTGGTGTTATTGCAAAAACAATTGCAAATTTAATATTAATGCCTATTGCTGGAATTTATGAAAATGGTGCTGCAATTGGTTCTGTATTATGTCATTTAATTTCTTTTGTAATTGTATATATTGTATTATTAAGAACTGTTAAGTTGAATTTTTCATTATTTAAACTTTCAGTAAAACCTGTTAGTGCAACAATATTAATGTCTGTTGTTTCATATGTTGTTTATATAGGAATAAAAACTGTATTACCAATTAGAATAGCTACAATAATAACAATAGTAGTTGCTTTGATTGTTTTTGTTATGGCAATTTTATTGTTAAAGGTATTTTCCAAGGAAGAAATTGAGATGTTGCCCAAGGGAGAACGTGTTTATAAATTATTGAAAAAATTACATTTTTGCGACTAAAAAAAGGAAGAAACTCCTGAAAGTATTGAAAAATTAGTAAAAAAATATAAAAAAAAGAAGGATTTTATACTACTTTGGCGAATAAACATATTGTAGATTTGAAAAAGACAAAATAAATCTACATAATACGAAATCTATTAGGAGGTAAGAAAATGAACAAAGCTGAATTAATCGCAGCAGTAGCTGCACAAACAGGAGACACAAAAAAAGGTGCTGAAGCAACAATTAATGCATTCGTTAACACAGTTATGGAAGCATTAGCAAAGGGAGATAAAGTTCAATTAGTTGGATTCGGTTCTTTTGAAGTTAGAAAAAGAGCAGCTAGAAAAGGTAGAAATCCACAAACTAAAGAAGAAATTAAAATACCAGCATCAAAAGCTCCAGTATTTAAAGCTGGAAAAGCATTAAAAGATTTAGTAAATAAAAAATAATCAGTTTTGAAAAATAAATGATTATATGAATTCATATAAAAAGGCAGAGATGCCTTTTTTCTTTTTGCTTTTTTAATTTAATATATAAATGAAAAGCGAGCAATCAAAAGATTGCTCGCTGGTGCTGTGACACGGTTTATACCAGATATGGATCAAGCTCTTTTCGAGCTTTTTCAATGAATTCCTTGTTCGCAGATTTTACTTTAATCGTTTTGTATTTTAAGTAATCTGCACTGTGCTTTTTAAGTTTCCCACTTTTTTCTAACTTCATTTCACGTAAGTCAGATTTTGTGGAGTCAATTTTGACGTGCATGTCTGGTATAGGCTTATCAAAGAGAATTAAAACTTTTAACAAGTCTTCACTCCGGATGTTGCCTTTGATTGTTGAGTAACTATTGCTTTTCTGTGCCATAGTGAACCTCCTAAAAAAATGAAATATTATATTGCTACAATGCTATTATACTACAAATTTTGGCTTTTGACAAATTTTTAAAAAAGTATTGAAATTGAGTAACAAAGATGATAAAATAATTTCATTAAAAATAAAACTGTGAAAAGGACAGGATAAATAAAGAATACTTTAAGAGAGCTAGTGGTTGGTGCGATACTAGTATGGATATTTATTTATTATCACCTTGGAGTTACATATTCGAATTTTAGTAGGGTATGTCGCGTGATTGCGTTAAAGATTTTTGAGTGAATTTTAAATTACTAAAATTAATTTAGGTGGTAACGCGGAGTAATTCGTCCTATGGATGAGTTGCTCTTTTTTGTTTTATAAAATATTCTAATTAAAGTATTTTATAAATGACTGTTTGAATGAAATTAAAATAATATAAATAGGAGGAATGAAATATGAGTGAAGAAAAAATGGACTATAGCAAAACACTTAATTTGCCAAAGACAAGTTTTCAAATGAGAGCTGGATTACCAGAAAAAGAACCAAAAATATTGGAGGAAGTTTTTGAAAAAGGTCATATTTATGAAAAAATGTTAGAAAAAAATAAAGGAAAGACACCTTTTGTATTACATGATGGACCTCCATATGCAAATGGTGAAATTCATATTGGTCATGCTTTAAATAAGACTTTAAAAGATACTATAGTAAGATATAAAAGTTTAAAAGGATATTGGACAC
>CAKPDW010000078.1 GCA_934149115.1 uncultured Clostridia bacterium | reverse complement strand
GGTGTTCATTTCGGACATCAAACAAGAAGATGGGAACCTAAAATGGCTGAATATATATTCCAAGCTAGAAATGGTATTCACATTATTGATTTACAAAAAACATCAAAAAAATTAGATGAGGCTTACAAATTTTTAAAAGAGCAAGCTGAAGATGGAAAAACAGTTCTATTTGTAGGAACTAAAAAACAAGCTCAAGAATGTATTAAGGAAGCTGCAATAAAATGCAATATGTTCTATGTAGACCAAAGATGGTTAGGTGGAATGCTTACAAACTTTAATACAATTCAAGGTAGAGTTGCAAGATTAAAAGAATTAGAAACAATGGCTGAAGATGGTACATTTGATGTATTACCTAAAAAAGAAGTTATTGGATTAAAAGCAGAAATGGAAAAACTAGAAAAAAATCTTGGTGGAATTAAAGATATGAAAGAATTACCAGGAGTTATTTTTGTTGTTGATCCTAAAAAAGAAAGAATTGCTATCTTAGAAGCTAAGAAATTAAATATACCAGTAGTTGGATTAGTAGATACTAACTGTAATCCAGAAGATGTTGATTATCCAATACCAGGTAACGATGATGCTATAAGAGCTGTTAAATTAATAACAGATGTTATGGCTAATGCAGTTATTGAAGGAAGACAAGGTGAAGCTGCTGACGTTGAAAGCGAAGTAACAGAAACTGAAGAAGTAACTGATATGGAGCAAGTTGTTGCAAACGAAGACGCTGAAGAGGTTAAAGAATAATTTAATAATAAGGAGGATATATCAATGATTACTGCAAGTTTAGTTAAACAATTAAGAGAAAAAACAGGTGCTGGAATGATGGACTGTAAAAAAGTTTTAACAGAAACAGATGGAGATATGGAAAAAGCAGCTGAACTATTAAGAGAAAGAGGAATTGCAAAAGCAGCTAAAAAATCTTCAAGAGTTGCAGCTGAGGGATTAGTTGCTACATACGTTTCTGAAGATAAAAAAGTAGGAAGTGTTGTTGAAGTTAATGCTGAAACAGATTTCGTTGCTAAAAATGAAGAATTTAGATCTTTTGTAAAAGATGTAGCAAGACAAATTGCTGAGAAAAATCCAGCTACAGTTGAAGAATTATTATCAGAAAAATATTTAGATACAGATAATACTGTTCAAGAAGTTTTAACAAGTAAAATTGCTACTATTGGAGAAAATATGTCAATCAGAAGATTTACAAGATTTGAATCTGAAGGATTAGTAGAAAGCTATGTACATGGAGATGGAAAAATCGGTGTATTAGTTAACTTCAAAAAAGGTGAAGAAGAATTAGCTAAAGATATATGTATGCAAATAGCAGCAGCTAAACCAGAATATTTATCAAGAGAAGATGTTCCAGAAGAAAAAGTTGCTAAAGAAATGGAAATTCTTAAAGTTCAAGCTATGAATGAAGGAAAACCAGCTGAAATAGCAGAAAAAATGGTACAAGGAAGAATTGGTAAATTCTATGGAGAAATTTGCTTATTAGACCAAGAATTTGTTAAAGATTCAAGCGTTAAGGTTGGAGATTTACTAAAATCTAAAGGTGCTGAATTAGTTGAATATGTAAGAATCGAAAAAGGTGAAGGAATAGAGAAAAAAGAAGAAAACTTTGCTGAAGAAGTTATGAAACAAATAAAATAATTAAAAGCCACTTTTGTGGCTTTTAAATTTTCGTATTAAAATGAAATTACTGAAAAAGTAATATATTAATATGTTTAAATATATTATGCAAGAAATAATTGCAGAAAGTTTTTAATCAAATATGTTATACTAAAGAAAAAAGCACACAATTTATGTATGCTTTTTTCTTTATAAAAAGATATACTACATAGATAAAGTGAGGAAATGTATGAAAAAGGAAAAAATAAAAAAACAACATAGGGCTAGAGATTTATCAGTATACATTGTCTTGAGAACATTTGTTATAATAACTTTAATATTGCAAGGTATACACCGAAATTGGAATGATGTGTTTTTATGTATATTGACATTATTTTTGTTAATGATTCCATCAATAATTGATAAAAAACTAAATATAAAATTACCAACAGTTTTAGAGAGTATTATACTTTTATTTATATTTGCGGCAGAAATACTTGGTGAAATTCAAAATTTTTATGGAATATTTAAACAATGGGATACAATGCTTCATACTATTAATGGTTTTATAATGGCTGCAATAGGTTTTTCATTAATAGATATTTTGAATCAAAGTGAGAAATTTTCTATAAAATTAGCACCTGTATTCGTAGCTCTAGTTGCATTTTGTTTTTCGATGACAATAGGAGTTTTATGGGAATTCTTTGAATATGGTATGGATACATTTATGAAAACAGATATGCAAAAAGACCGCATAGTATCAACGATTTCATCTGTTGAATTAAATGAAAATAAAGAAAATAGACCAGTAGTAATAAAAAATATAAAAGAAAGTACAATAAAAGGAGAAATAGATAAAAAAGAAACAGAAGTAGTGATTCAAAATGGTGCACTAGATATAGGGTTAAATGATACAATGAAAGATTTGATTGTAAATTGTATTGGTGCAGTTGTATTTTCTACACTTGGATATATTTATATAAAACAAAGAGGCGATGGAAAATTTATTAAACAATTTATACCAGTTATTAAGACAAAGGAAGATGAAAACTAAAAAAGCTTGCAATTATTGAAAAATGTGGTATAATAAGAAAGCTATTAAAAATAAATGGAGGAATTTGAATGAGTATTAAAATAGAAAAAACAGAAAATAATAATGAATTAAAACTTGAATTCACAGTTGATGCAAAAATATTTGCTGAAGGAATTGAAAAAGTATTTAAGAAAAATGCAAAATATTTTAGTGTACCTGGATTTAGAAAAGGTAAAGTACCAATGAATATTGTTGAAAATCATTATGGAACTGAAATTTTTTACGAAGATGCATTTAATGAAGTAGTTCCAGAAATATATGATAAGGAAATAAAAGAAAATAATTTAGAGGTTGTAAGTAAACCTGAAATTGATATAGTTCAAATGGAAAAAGGTAAAGATTTAATTTTTACAGCAATTGTTCAAACAAAACCAGAAGTAGAATTAGGAAAATATAAAGGAATTGAATTAAAGAAAGTTGAATATAAAGTAGAAGACAAAGATATTGAACATGAATTAGGACATATGGCAGAAAAAAATGCAAGAATTGTTACTGTAGAAGATAGACCAGCACAAATGGGAGATATAGCTGTAATTGATTTTGAAGGATCAGTTGATGGAGTACCATTTGATGGTGGAAAAGCTGAAAATCATGAGTTAGAATTAGGAAGCCATAGCTTTATAGAAGGATTTGAAGATCAAGTTGTTGGAATGAAAATTGATGAAGAAAAAGATATAAATGTAAAATTCCCAGATGAATATTTTTCAGAAGATTTAGCTGGAAAAGATGCTGTATTTAAAGTAAAATTACATGAAATTAAAGTAAAAGAATTACCAGAAATGGATGATGAATTTGCTAAAGATGTAAGTGAATTTGATACAATAGCTGAATTAAAAGCTGATATAAAGAAAAACCTAGAAGAAGAAAATGAACATAAAGCAAAACACGAAACAGAAGATAAAGCAATTGAAGCTGTTTGTGAAAATGCTAAAGTTGAAATTCCATCAGGAATGATTGAAAATGAAATAGATGCCATGGCAGATGATTTAGATAGAAGATTAGCATATCAAGGATTGAATTTAGATCAATACTTAAAAATGTTAAACAAAACTAGAGAATCATTTAGAGATGAGATGAAACCACAAGCAGAAGTATCTGTAAAAACAAGATTAGTATTGGAAGCAATAACTAAAGATGCTAAAATACTAGTAACTGAAGAAGAATTAAATGAGAAAATTGAAGAATTAGCAAAAACATATGGTAGAGAAGCTGATGAATTAAAGAAAAATGAAGAATTCAAAAAATATGTTTCTTCAAGCATTGAAACAGAAAAAGCTATAAAATTCATAGTTGATAATGCAAAAATAAAATAGTAAAAGATTAATATAGAAATTAGGGGGAATACTTAAGCATATTAATATGTTTAGTATTCCCTTTATTAATAAAAAAATTTTTAATTAATAATTATAAGTAAATAGTTTTGTAAAATGTAATATTATAGAGAAAAATGTTGAAAAATAGCAAAAAGTGTAAGATAAAAGATGGCTAAAACAATTGACTTTTATATAGAAAATATGATATTTATTATAAAGTATGTAATAGCAAAAGTATATACAAGAAAGGAAAGTGAAATAGATGGAAAACAGTTTAGTACCATATGTTATAGAACAAACAAGTAAAGGAGAAAGATCTTATGATATCTTTTC
>CAKPDW010000077.1 GCA_934149115.1 uncultured Clostridia bacterium | reverse complement strand
GTTAAAGGGGAATTATTAATTATATCACAATTTACTTTATATGCTGATTGCAAAAAAGGTAATAGACCAAGCTTTGTAAATAGTGCTAATCCAGATATAGCAAATCAACTATATGAGTATTTTGTGAAAAAATGCAAAGAAAAAGTAGAAAATGTACAAACAGGAGTTTTCGGTGCAGATATGCAAGTAAGTTTGATTAATGATGGCCCTGTAACAATTGTTCTAGAACATAATTAATTGGGATAACGTTCATAAAGATATTTTATAATATCGTCAAGATTCGAATTTGAAATTTTTATAAAAATATCTTCATCTAAGTTTATCCAAGCGCTGATATTATATTTGTCATTATTATCAATTATTGTAGATATTAAATCAATCATTTCAATAGGATTATCAAAGGAAAAATTTTCTATTGATTTATCGATTTTTTTATTATAAAATCTTTCTAGAAAGTCAGATATTTCATTTTTATTTTTACTATAAAGATTTAATGTAGGTTTTGTCATAAAAAATCTCCTTTAAATTAATGTAGTTGAATAAAAATAAGTATTTTATTAATAGTATCTACAAAAAAATATAAAAAATACAAAAAAGCACTTGCACTTTAATACTGAAATGTGTTATAATATGTCTGTATTGAAAAGAGATGAGAAAGTAAGGAGTATGGATATGAAAAGAACAAATATATTAAAATTAATTACAATTATTGCAGTTGTTGCATTAATAATAGGTGCATCTCAATTAAGTTATGCTGCTAATACAATTACACCAATTGAAAAATCAGGTGGAAACGGAACAAATAATACTGTAAACACAGTAAGTAATACAGAAAGTAATTCTACAAATAATACAGCAAATAATACATTAAATAATGTTACAAACAATGTAACAAATAATAACAGTACAATTCCTGTAAATAATTCAACAGCTTTACCAGACGCTGGAGCAGAATCTTCAATAGGATTATTTGTATTAATAGGATTAGCTACAGTATCAGCTGTTTACACATATATAAAAGTTAAAGAATATAACATTTAATGAAAATATAATGAGATAGAAAAAAGGAATCATTTAGGTGATTCTTTTTTTTACGCAAAAAAATTAATAATGAGTGTAAATTTGTTTAGAGATATTTCAAAAAAATAATTAATATATACATGATTTTTATGAAAAAAATTTGCACAAATTTTAATTTTTGTAGAATTAAAAAAGCAAAGAAAAGACTGAAAAACTGAAATTTTTCTGTCTTATTTTTAAGTGTAAAATGCATAAATATAATATTACATTTATGTAACAGTGGTTGAAAAAAGTGTATACATGCAATATAATATTTACATATTAATAGTGGAGGAATAAGTATGGCAACTTTTGCTGAATATATTTTAAATGAACCAGATTTTATAAAAAAAATAGATATAGTAACTTATTTGAAAAAGAAACAAAATATATTTTTTAATACCTCAGTAATTTTAAAAGCAGAGATAGCAAGAGAATTTATTACTACTATGAAGCTTGATGTAGATTTAAGTTTAGTTTTGACAGCTTGCTTAATGTATAATTGTTTAAAAATAGACTCTCCAGAAGAAATTACAAGATTACAAAAATCACAAGCGGAATATAAAAGATATTTGAATTCACTTGGATTTAGTGATAGATTTTGTAAAATCTGTGCAGAACATTCTAGAATTGGATTAAATCCAAATGGAGAAAGAGAAAAAGAAGGAGATATATTGGAACTAGTTGATCAATTTGGAGGACTTATAATGCATAGATCAGATAGGATAGCTTATACTGTTCCAGAGGCTTTAGAAATACTTGTTAATAAAAATATGAAAAATTCAAATAATGTTTACCTAAAAGATTTTCAAGAATTTGTTGATATAATGGAGGGAATAGAAGTATGATGGGATTACTTACACGATTTCAAAAGAATATGAATTGTATTACTAGAAATGATATTCCTGGAGCCGTTAGAGAAATATATGATACCATAGAAAGAAATGAAGCAGCTTTTGCAAGACGTGAAGCTGAATTAAGAATGGGTGGAAATCTAATAGATGAATTAAGAAAAGCAAGAGCAAAATTAAAACATTTTGAGGAGGCACCATTATTGCCTGGTTTTAATATGGAAGATTTAAAATAAATGGCGAATTTGATTATTGCCATTTTTTTTTAGAATAATTATGTTTTTTTCACAAAGACATTGTATGAATTGATTTTTAAAAGTTATTGTAATATAAATAATCTAATAAGTATAATATTTGAAATAAAAGATAGAGAAAGGATGAAAAAAATGTACGAAGTATTTGCAGATATGCATATTCACATAGGAAGAAGTGAAAATAATAAACCAATAAAAATTACGGCTGCAAGGAGCTTGAATTTTGCTAATATTGCAAAAGAATGTGTTGATAGAAAAGGAATAAATGTTGCAGGAATTATAGATTGTGCATCACCTTATGTTATAGAAGATATAGAAAAATTCTTGGAAGATGGAGATGCATATGAAATTGAAGATGGAGGAATAATATATAAAGATAAATTATGTATTATTTTAGGAAGTGAAATTGAAACATCAGAAGTGAATGAAAATGGAAAAACAGGAAGCGCCCATAACCTTTGTTATTTTCCACATTTATCAGATATAAAAGCTTTTTCAAAGGAAATGTCAACACACATAAAAAACATTACATTAAGTTCACAAAGAGCAAATATTTCAGCATATGAACTTATTGATATTGTTCAAAAATATAATGGAATACTTGTGCCAGCACATGCATTTACACCACATAAGAGTTTCTATGGAAATTGTACAGCAAGATTAGAAAGAATTTTTAAAGAAAAATTTGCTAATATTCCTGCAATTGAATTAGGGTTAAGTGCTGATACGTCTTTAGCTGACAAAATATCTGAATTAGAGACAAAAACATTTTTAACAAATTCAGATGCACATTCTCTACCAAAAATTGCAAGAGAATATAATAAAATGTTATTAGAAGATATAAGTTTTAAAGAATTTGTAAAAGCGTTAAAAAATGAAGGTGGTAGAAAAATACTTGCTAATTATGGATTGGATCCTAAATTAGGAAAATATCATAGAACATATTGTGAAATATGCAATAAAAATATTCCTGGAGATGCTCCTGTGACGAAGTGTGATACTTGTGATAGTAAGAATATAACAATGGGAGTGTATGACAGAATAGAGATTATAAAAGATAAAAAAGAAACAAAAAGTCCTGAATTTAGACCAGAATATATATACCAAATTCCACTTACATTTATACCAGGATTAGGTGGAAAAACAATTGATAAATTATTAAATGCATTTGATACAGAAATGAATATATTGCATAAATTATCTTATGATGATATTGAAGCAGTAGTAGGAGAAAAATTGGCAGAAAATATTGAAGCTGCTAGAACTGGCAAAATGAAGATAAACGCTGGTGGTGGTGGCGTTTATGGAAAAGTTACTAAAGAATAATTACAATATAGTGTTTTGAAAATATAACTGTAATTAGGGGAAGAATTAAATGAAGTGCGGTATGATATAAAATATTTATATCATTATACACCAAAAGAAAATGTAGAAAAAATTCTATGGAACAAAGCAATTATTTCAAAAGATGAATATGTTTTTTTACAAAAAGTTTGAAAGATACTATAAAAGCATTTGAAAATGAAACGATGTTTTAAAACAAGTTGTATATTGATAATAATGGAAAATGAAATATAAACTGAAAAATCCAAAAAGGTATTGATAATGAATAATGCTTTTGTTATAATTCTTTTTGGATGTTTTATGCCAATATAGCTCAGTTGGTAGAGCAACAGATTCGTAACCTGTAGGTCGGCGGTTCAATTCCGCCTATTGGCTCCATTTGAAATCAACTTACGGACTTAAAAGTTCGTAAGTTTTTATTTTATATAAAACTTTAAAAGTTCTCTTATCACAGAAAGAAGGACTTTTTTCATGCTTGAATTTAAAGTAATTGAAAATTTAAAACCTAATAAAGGTTTAACCGACATCTTAAAAGACTTTAAATATAAGGTTAAATTAGGACAAATTAAAACTATCTTGCACACCAACTTACAAGTAATAATACCTACTGAATACAAAATTACATATCCTACTACTCTTACAATACTAGAATACAAAGTTAATGAAATATCAAATAAGCCATTTTATATTAAAGAGCATAATCAAAAGTATAATATTAAAGAAATTACACAATTTTTGAAAAAATTTTAATTTTAGACTATACATTTTGCTTATTTGTGAGAAAACATATAGAGAAATATATTAAAGAAGTATTTTAATAATACTTACTAATTCTATTTATATTGGTGTATTTGAATACGGAAAATATAAAAGAAAACCACAAGATATTTTAAGAGTTGAAAATTATTGTGAGTCAATTATTGATGAAGTAACATTGAATGCTACTAGAAATGTTTTAGTAAAAAACAAACATTCTAACTATGGAGAATATATTCATTTGTTTTCTGGTTTAG
>CAKPDW010000076.1 GCA_934149115.1 uncultured Clostridia bacterium | reverse complement strand
ATACTAAAGTTATTCCAGCAAGATTATATGGAAAAAAAGAAACAGGAGCAAATGTAGAATTTTTGCTTTTAAATAATATAGAAGGAGACATATGGGAATCTATTGTAAGACCAGGAAATAAGTTGCATGTAGGAACTAAAGTTATTTTTGGAGATGGACTACTAGAAGCAGAAATATTAGAAATAATGCCAGGTGGTACAAGAAAAGTTAAATTCACATATGAGGGAATATTCAATGAAATTTTAGACAAGATAGGGCTAATGCCTTTACCACCATATATACATGAAACTTTAAAAGACAAAGACAGATATCAAACAGTATACGCAAAATATGATGGATCTGCAGCAGCTCCTACAGCAGGTCTACACTTTACAAACGAATTGCTTGAAAAAATAAAGAAAAAAGGTATTGAAATTGCAAATGTTACTTTGCATGTTGGAATAGGAACTTTTAGACCTGTAAAAGAAGATGAAGTTGAAAAACATGACATGCACACAGAACATTACTATATAAAAAAGGAAGACGCAGAAAAAATAAATAATGCAAAGAAAAATGGAAAGAAAATTATCTCAGTTGGAACAACTTCTTGCAGAGTATTAGAAACTGTTGCTGATGAAAATGGTTTTGTTAGAGAAACAGAAGGAGATACAAATATTTTTATATACCCAGGATATAAGTTTAAATGTATAGATAATTTAATTACTAATTTTCATTTGCCACAATCAACACTTTTAATGCTAGTTTCTGCACTTGCAGATAAAGAATTTATATTAGAAGCATATAACAAAGCAGTTGACGAAAAATATAGATTTTTCAGTTTTGGAGATGCAATGTATATTTCATAGAGAAAAATATAATAATAGATGGAGGAATTAAAATGAAACCTGCAATTACATATGAATTGCTACACGAATGTAAACAAACTGGTGCAAGGAGAGGAGTAATCCATACACCTCACGGAGATATTCAAACTCCTGTGTTTATGCCTGTTGGAACACAAGCAACTGTAAAATCAATGACACCAGAAGAATTAAAAGAAGTAAATGCACAAATAATATTATCTAATACATATCACTTGTTTTTAAGACCTGGCCATGAGTTAGTAAAAGAAGCTGGGGGATTACATAAATTTATGAATTGGGACAGACCTATATTAACTGACAGTGGTGGATTCCAAGTATTCAGTCTAGGAAAACTTAGAAAGATTACAGAAGAAGGAGTAGAATTCCAATCACATTTAGATGGAAGTAAAAAATTCCTATCTCCTGAAAAAGCAATGGAAATCGAAAACGCATTAGGTTCAGACATAATGATGGCCTTTGACGAATGTTGTCCATATCCTTCTACATATGAATATACAAAAAAATCTATGGAAAGAACAACAAGATGGGCTGAAAGATGCAAAAAAGCACATTCAAGACCAGAAGACCAAGGACTATTCGGTATAATACAAGGTGGTTTTTATGAAGACCTAAGAAAGAAAAGCGCAGAAGATTTAATTAAATTAGATTTTCCAGGGTATGCTATAGGTGGAATAAGTGTAGGAGAACCAAAAGAAGAATTCTTAAAAATTTTAAAATACACAACACCATTAATGCCAAAAGACAAGCCTAGATACCTTATGGGAGTTGGAACACCAGATTACTTAATAGAATCAGCAATTGCAGGAATAGACATGTGTGATTGTGTTCTTCCAACAAGGATTGCCAGACATGGTACAGCTTTAACATCAAACGGAAAAATAGTTGTAAGAAATGCAACATATGAACATGATTTTACTCCTTTAGACCCAGAATGTGATTGTTATACTTGCAAAAATTACACCAGAGCATATATAAGGCATTTAATAAAAGCTAATGAAATTTTGGGTATAAGATTACTTTCAATTCATAATATAAAATTCTTGACTAACTTAATGGATAAGGTTAGAATGGAAATAGAAAATGATAATTTAGGAAACTTCAAAAATGAATTTTACCATAAGTATGGTTATATTAAATAGGAGGAGAAATCTAAAAAATGGATGATGCAACAATTCAAAAGAAAAAAATGATATTGACAAGCATAGTAGTAACTGTAATAGTTTTTATAGTTGTTTTAGTAATACTTCTAATTTTAATGGGACAAGAAGCTCAGAAAACAAAAATAAAGATAGGAGACAACATCTATAAAACAAGTACAATAGAGATTACTGCTGATGATGGAGTATATCAAGAAAAAACAATTGATTTTAATGGAGAAAAAGAATCAGCTATATTAATGACACCACAAGGAGAAAATTATTATAGCATTGAACTTATGTCACAATTAACAGGATACAAATATAATAATGGAGCATATGGTGAACAAGTAAACGAAACTAAAGATAAGTGCTATATCGATAATGGTGGAGAATATGTTACTTTCTCAGCAAATTCAAATGAAATAACAAAAGCAATAAAAAAGAATACAAATACTGATACACAAATAGAAGGAACAAAAGAAATTCCAGAAGAAGATACAGACACTAGTTCATCATCTTCAGATGATAATAGTGATAAAGATGAATTAGAAGAAGAATCTTTTACATTAACAAATCCTATTATTCGATTTGATGAAAAACTTTATGCTTCTGAGGAAGCAATTAATAAAGGATTTAATTTGAGAATAATTCCTAATGGTAACATATTACAACTATACACATTAGAAGCCTTAACAGAAGCATATTCTAGTGATTTATCGCAAAAAGGATATACATTAACAACTAACTTTAGAAATAAAAGGGCTTTAAGTGCAGGGTATGCAGTTGTTGGAAAAGACAAAGAATATGGAGTTATAGATCTTAGCACAAATAAAGAAGTATTAAGTTTGAAATATGATACAGTAGAATATGTACAAAGCATAGGAGAATTTATTGTATCAAGTAAATCTAAATTTGGAATGATTAAACCAGGTTCAGAAACACCAACAATCAAACTTGATTATGAAAGCATAAAATTATTAAATGCAGAGAAAAAATTATATATAGTTGGAAAAAATGAAAAATACGGAGTAGTAAATGCTTCAGGTGAAGAAATAATACCTACTGAATATGACCAAATAGGACTAAGCAGTGTATCTGCATATAAATCACAAGGAATAAAAAATAAATATATAATTGCAGATGAATGTATTCCAGTAATGAGAAATAAGAATTATGGATTATATGGAACTAATGGCCAATTATTGACAAGTACAAGATTTTCATCTATTGGTTGTGAAAACCCAAGTGAAATTATTGAAAACACATCAGCAATGCCAACACTTACAATTCCATTATCAGACAAAGTTACAGGAATAGTATTTTCAATGAAAAATGGAGCAGGAAACACAGTATATGGAATCATTACAACAAAAGGAACAGTTGTATTAAATGCATACTACACAGCAATTTATTATATGCAAAGAAATGGAAATATAACATATTACTTCAATAAACCTGCAAACAATGAATTATTAACATTACAAGAATTGCTAAAAACAAGAGCAACAGTAAAAGAATTAATTGAGCAAACAAAAACTGATAAAGAATTAGAAGAAGAACAGAAAAAAGAACAAGAATATATAAATCAAGCAAATGAAGAAAATAACTCATCAGATAACAATTCAGATGAAGAAAATTCAAACGACAACAATGATAACAACAATGACAATAACGATAACAACGATAATAATAACAATGATAACAATAATTCAGACGAAGAAAATCAAGATAGAAATCAAGAAAATAATTAAGTATAAAAAAAATCCTTTTTCATATAAATGTGGAAAGGGATTTTTTATATTATAGAAAAGTTATCTAACCTTCTAATGATATAAATTTTCAGTACAATAATATATTTATATACTAGAAAAATCTATATGATTTTCTCAGCATATAAAAAAAGGAGAGAAAGTATGGAAGAAAATTTAAATGTGAAATCAGTTATCAACATTACTAAAGGAATTATAATTAGTTTTATAATTACAATAATATTATTTTACATATTAGGAATAATATTAACATACACAAATATTCCAGAAAAAATTATAACACCTGCAATAATTGTAATTACAGGAATAAGCATATTAATTGGTACATCAATAAGTCTTATGAAAACAAAAGAAAAAGGATTAATAAAAGGTGGAATAATCGGAAGTATATATTTTTTACTAATTTACTTAATATCAAGTGGACTATTGCAAAATTTCGAAGTTAATATATATTCAATTATAATGTTAATTGCAACATTTATCTGTGGTTGTATAGGTGGAGTTGTAGGAGTAAATATAAAAAGTTAAAAAAAACAGTTGATATTTTTATTTTTTTAATATACAATCAAACAATGAAAACTAAGGAGGAAAAAACAGTGAGTATAACATTAGAAGATGTTAAAAACAATGAAGAAGTCGAACAACTTATCATAACTGCCCAAAAACAATTAGACGTCTTGGGATACACAGAACATTCACATAGACATTTAAATATTGTTTCTCAAAGAGCCGGAGACATTTTGCAAGAATTGGGATATGATGAAGAAAGAGTAAGACTAGCTAGAATAGCAGGATATATGCACGATATAGGAAACGCTGTAAATAGATGCAATCATGCACACACAGGAGCTATATTAGC
>CAKPDW010000075.1 GCA_934149115.1 uncultured Clostridia bacterium | reverse complement strand
TATTACTCCCATTATAAATGGCATTATGACTGACACTATTCTTTGAGCGAAACTCCATAAAGCTCCAAAGTCACTTATAAATTTGTAAACAAATATTAGTGCCATTCCTAATGTGAAATAGTAAAACCATTTACTTATACTTTTACCTTTTCTTATTTTCATTTCTCTTTCCTTTCAAATTTCTTTGTATAGTATATCATTTTTGGGCCTATTTTTCAATGTTTTGAGGAATATAGTTGATTTTCCAATTTTCCTTTTCTATATATACTTCTATTGCATCAAATTGTATTTCCATGTTTTCTATTTTATTTATACATTTATAATATTCTGCTGTTTTCCATATATGTTTTTGTTTTTCTTTGTTAATTGCTAATCTTGCTTCTATAAAATTTGATGTTCTAGTTTTTACTTCTACAAAATGAATTGTAACTCCTTTTTTAGCAATTATATCTATTTCTCCAAATCTGCTCCTGTAATTACATTTCAAAATCTCAAATCCATTTATTTGTAAGTACATTTTTGCAATTTTTTCTCCTATGTTTCCTAATCTTTTATTATTCAATAATTTTGTATCCTTTCTCTATATCTTCTGTTATTATTCCTTCTAACTCCAGTAAAGTTAGCTCTTGATTTATTTCTGAAATGCTTTTATTTAATTTTATTGCTATTTCTTCTTTTCCTAAATTTTTTTCTAATAATAATAATCTTATTATTTCATTATCATATGGTATTTTTCGTTCTACCTTTTTGAATTTTATATTTTTGTTTTCATAATATGTAATTATATCTTGTGGTTCTGTTACTAAAATTCCTCCATTTTGAATAATTTTATTTGGTCCTGTTCCATAGGAATTATTTATTCCATGTGGTAGACAAAATACTGGCTTTTTTTGTTTTATTCCATAATCTGCTGTTATTGTAGTTCCGCTTCTATATTTTCCTTCTATTACAATTATTCCATCTGACAATCCACTTATTATTCTATTTCTCTGTGGAAAGTTACTTGATTTTGGTTCTGTTTCTGGTGGATATTCGCTTATTATTGCTCCTCCTTGTTTTATTATTTCTTCAAATAATTTTTTATTCTCTTTTGGGTATATGTAATTATGTCCGCTTCCTATTACTGCTATTGTTTTTCCTTTATTGATAATACATGTTTTATGTGCTTTACTGTCAATTCCTTTTGCTAAACCACTTATTATATTTATTTCTTTATCACAAAGTTGTTCAACAAATTCTTGCGTTATTTTTTCTCCCTCTTTTGATGAATTTCTTGAACCTATTACTGCTATTCCAAAATCATTTAATATTTTCTCATTTCCTTCAACATATATCTGTTTTATTTTCAAATCTTCTCTTCTTAATTTATCAGGAAATGTATCATCTTCTCTTCTTATTACTTTTACCATTTTTCTCCTTTTTATATATTATTTTTGATTAAAAATATTTTTTATCTAAGCTCCTATATTGAATTGCTTCAGCTATATCTTTTTTGCTTATATTTTCTCTACCATCTAAATCAGCAATTGTTCTAGAAACTTTTAAAATTCTATTATATGCTCTTGAACTCAAATGTAGTTTTTTAAATGCTCTTTCTAGTAATTGTTTACTTTCTTCATCTACTCTACAATATTTTTCTATTAACTTTGGACTTAATTCAGCATTTGAAAATATATTATATTCTTTATATCTTTCTTCTTGAATTTTTCTAGCTTTGTTTACTCTTTCTTTTATTTCTTGTGAACTTTCTTCTTGTTTTATATCCATTATTTTATTGTACTCAACGCTTTGAACTTCAACTTGAATATCTATTCTATCTAATAAAGGTCCACTTATTTTATGAATATATCTATTTATTTCGTTTGATGAACATGTACATTCTTTTTCTCTGGAACCATAATATCCACATGGGCATGGATTCATACTGGCTATTAGCATAAAATTTGCTGGATATTCGCAATTTTTATTTGCTCTTGATACTAGTACTTGTCTATCTTCTAATGGAAGTCTTAATACTTCTAATGTACTTTTATTAAACTCAGGTAACTCATCTAGAAATAATATTCCTCTATGTGCTAAGCTTATTTCACCTGGTTTTGCTTCTTTTCCTCCTCCTATTAGTGCTACTTTTGATGCTGTATGATGGGGATTTCTAAATGGTCTTTGCGTTATTAATTTATTCTCTTTTGTCATTCCTGCTATACTATGTATTTTAGTAACTTCTAATGCTTCTTCAAAATTCATATCTGGTAAGATTGTTGTTATTCTTTTTGCTAACATTGTTTTTCCTGAGCCTGGACTTCCTATCATTAAGCAATTATGGCCTCCTGCTGCTGAAATTTCTAATGCTCTTTTTGCTTCTCCCTGTCCTTTTACTTCTGAATAATCTATTAAACCTTTTTGATTTTTTATCAATATTTCTTCTAAATTTGTTACTGTTTTATTTATTGTTGTATCACCATTTAAGAAATCTACTACTTCTTTCAAATTTTGTACTCCGTATATTTCCATATCTTTTACTATTGATGCTTCTATTGCACTTTCTTCTGGTAATATTACTTTTTTTATTCCTAGTCGTTTTAGTTCAATACACATAGGTAATATCCCAGATATCGAATTTACTTTTCCGTCTAGTGATAGTTCTCCTATAAATGCATAGTTTTCTATTTCTTTATTTTTTATGTATTCTAAATTATTTAAAATACCTATTGCTATTGCTAAATCAAATACTGAACCTTCTTTTTTTATTTCTGCTGGTGCTAGATTTATTAATATTTTTTTACTTCTTAATTCATATCCACTATTTTTTATTGCTGTTCTAACTCTTTCTTTTGCCTCTTTAATACTTGTATCTGGTAATCCTACTATATCCCAAGTTGGCATACTGTTACTAACATCAACTTGAACTTCTACTTTATAACCATTTATTCCTACTAATGATATACTGTTTATTATAGTTAAAATTTTATCTTCTCCTTTCTATTTATACTAAATTTCTGTATATTTTTTTATTCTATAATACAAAAAAAGAGCTATTTCTAGCCCTTTTTATTTATTCTATAATTTTATCCCCCGATAATTTATAAAACATATTTTTTTATTGCATAACATCCTGTAGTTAAAATTGTCATTATAGATATTGTTAATACTATATATGCTGGTGCAGAACCTGTTGTAATTGATAAAATAACTGGTGCTGTATCTTGGTCATCTTCTCCATCAACATTATTATCTGGTATTGAATCTATATCAGGTGTATTATACTCATTTTGATCTTTACTTATTTCTGCAGTATTTACTTTTAGTCCTAAGTTGTTTTCATTTCTTTTCCATCTTAATGCTATCTCAACTGTTGCACTTTCACCTGGTTTTAATAAAGTATTTGCTAATGCATCTGTTGTAACAATTCCATCTTCTACAATTTTCCAATGTGGATTGTCTTCTGCATAAAATTCTAGTCCTTCTGGAATTCTGTCTTTTAATTCTTTTGCATATCCTTCGATTTCACCTTCGTTTGTAACTTTTATAGTATATATAAATGTTACTGCTGTTTTATCTAATTTTTTTCTATTGATTTCAACTTTGATTGCTGGCTCTGGGTTTTCTGCTCCAGTATGTCCTGTCTCTGTTTCTTTTACTATTCCGTCTTCATTAACTACTACTTTTGTTACATATTTTAAAAGTGATAAATCAAAATATTTTAGTTCAATTTCTTCATCATCACGATCATCTTCACCATCTTTGTCGTCATCTGGTATTGAATCTATATCGTCTCCATTGTCTGCTGTTATTTCAGCTATGTTTTTAATTTTTCTGTCCATTGTTCCTATTTTTGATTGATCAACTTTAAATGCTACTTGAACATCTCTATAATCAGGATTGTCATTTGTTATACCAATTGCTTTATCAAATGGTTTTAATTGATTATCTTCTCCTCTTTGTTTTGATTTTTCTTCTGATAGATAATCTGTTCTAACATATTTTGCATCTTCTATGTTTTGAACTTCATTTTTGTTTTCATCATATAGTTTCCAACCATATTTTTGATTTATTTCATTGTCTGGTAAGAATACTAATCCAGCTGGTATATCATCTTTTACTTCTTCTACATAAGCTGGTAAAGTCCCTTCATTATATACTCTTATTGTGTACACTACTGTACTTTGATTTACTACTACTAATGGTTCTTGAGTATGATTATATGTTATATTTCCATTTTCATCTATTGATACTAATGGAACTCTTGATGTAATATCTTTATCATTTAATTTTGTTATAAATTTTTGTAATGCTAAATCATATACTGCTGGGATTATGTTATCATAATCTTGATCGTCTTCTTTTTCATCATTATTGTTTGGTATAGAATCTCTGTCTTTTCCATCATCTTCTTTTATTTCCGCTATATTTTTTATTACTTTTGCTTCTTTGCTTACTACTTTAAATTCTATTTTTACTTCTTGATAACTTATTTCTCCTGTTGTTTTATTAAATGCTTTTATTTGTTTATCTACATTTACATTTTTAGATAAATAATCAGTAACTACTATTCCGTTTTCAACTTTCCATCTATATGTTTTATTTATCTCACTATTTTCTATAAATTGTAATCCTTCTGGAATATTATCTTTTATTTCTTCTGCATATGCATCTTGTTCGCCTTCGTTGTATACTCTAATTGTATATACAACTGAATTTCCTGTTGCAACTTTAACTACTGATTTATCCATTGTATATTCAGCATTTTTTTGACCAGCTTGTAATGGTGCTGTATTTACTTTTTGTAATCTTGATGGCTGTATCTCTGAGCCTGCTACTGC
>CAKPDW010000074.1 GCA_934149115.1 uncultured Clostridia bacterium | reverse complement strand
ATGCAAATTCTTTTAGAATATGTATTTGTAACTTGTAAACACATACCATAAAATAATTATTTTAGGAGGGATTGTTTCAGAAAAATAGTAATGCAAAAAGAATTTTCTTCGTGAAATTTGCGTATGAACAAAGATCTGGACTTAAAAATGTCTGGTTTTGTTCTTAGAGACAAAAATAGCTTTTAAAACTAATTAACCAAAAACAAATTATAAGGTTTGACAAGAGGAGGAATTTATTATGTTAGGAATTTGTTTGTATTTAGGTGGTATTATTGTTTGTGTAACTTCACTTTTCTTAATTATTTATGTAATTATAGGTTCTATTTATGAATACGATAGCACTGATGAACGACGGTCAATGAAAAAAGGTCTATTGATTGGAATTGTTTTAATTTTCATAGGTGCATGTGGAACTAATGCTTTTACGAAAAAAGAATACACAGAAACTAAGTTAACGAATAGATACGAATTAAAGCTATTTAAAAAAGGCACTAAAGTGGAAGAAAAGATTTTGGAAGAAGATGTATATGTAGTTGGTTTTGTAAATTCGAGAAAAACATATATATATTATAGATTAAAAGATGGCAAATGTTATAAGAAAGACATTAAATCTGGAAATGTATTTGTAAGTGAAATAGCGAATTTAAAAAAACCAGTGATGAAAGAATATACTACGTGTAAGAAATATAAAGGTTGTTCTACATCATTTGTTAGGTTCCTTACAGATTTTCAAATTAATGAAACCCATAAATTTGAAATTCTTGTCCCAGAAGGAACAATACAATTAAATATTGACTACTAATCAGAAAAGGAGCTTATTAGCTCCTTTTTTGATGTAATAAAATATAGGATGAAGATAGTTGCGTAGGAATGTTATTTCATTAATATTAAGTTTTTTTATATTAATAATTTAATACATATTTTATTGATTATTGATTAAAAAAAGTGGAATTTAAAAATAAAATTAAGGAAAATGCACGAAATACTTGTAGTGTATTGAAAGCTAATATAAAATATGATAATATACCTATGCAAATTCTTTTAGAATATGTATTTGTAACTTGTAAACACATACCATAAAATAATTATTTTAGGAGGGATTGTTTTAGAAAAAATAGTAATGCACAAAAAATTTTCTTTGTGAAATTTGCGCATGAACAAAGATATGGACTTAGAAATGTCTGGTTATGTTCTTGGAGACAAAATAGCTTTAAAACTTATTAATCAAAAACAAATTATAAGGTTTGACAAGAGGAGGAATTCATTATGTTAGAAATTTGTTTATATTTAGGTGGTATTATTGTTTGTGTAGCTGTAATTTCCTTAATTACGTGTGGGATTGTAGGTTCTATTTATGAATATGATAACAATGATAAACGACGGTTTATGAAAAAAGTTTTATTGATTGGAATTGTTTTAATTTTCATAGGTGAATGTGGAATTAATGCTGTTACGAGAAAAGAATACACAGAAACTAAGTTAACGAATAGATACGAATTAAAGCTATTTAAAAATGGGACTAAAGTGGAAGAAAAGATTTTGGAAGGAGATGTATATGTAGTTAGTTTTGTAAATGCGAGAAAGGCATATATATATTATAGATTAAAAGATGGCAAGCGTTATAAGAAAGACATTGGATCTGGAAATGTATTTGTAAGTGAAATAGCGAATTTAAAAAAACCAGTGATGAAAGAATATACTATATGTAAGAAATATAAAGGACTTTCTACCTCATTTGTTAGATTTCTTATACCTTCTAAAATTAATGAAACCCATAAATTTGAAATTCTTGTCCCAGAAGGAACAATACAATTAAATATTGATTAATCAGAAAAGGAGCTTATTAGCTCCTTTTTTAATGTAATAAAATATAGGATAAAGAAAGTTGCGTAGGAATGTTATTTCATTAATATTAAAGTTTTTTATATTAATAATTTAATACATACTTTGTTGACTATTGATTAAAAATATTTTTATTAATATAATAAAAATATTAAAGGAGGAGATATAATGATAAAATTTGATTTTAAAAATTCAAGTATTAATGAAAGAATGATAAATGCAATGGAAGAAACAGTTCGTATAAATCATGAAGAATTGCATAAAAATTCGGATGATGAGAGTAAGTTTTTAGGATGGATTAATCTTCCTGAAAATTATGACAAAGAGGAATTTGAAAGAATAAAAAAGGCAGCAAATAAAATTCAAAACGATTCAGATGTATTGATAGTAATTGGTATAGGAGGTTCTTATTTAGGAGCAAGAGCTGTTATAGAATCTCTTACTAATTGTTTTTACAATATGTTACCAGCTAAAAAAAGAAATAATCCTATGATAATATACGCTGGAAATAATTTGAGTCCAAATTATTTGAATGATTTATTAAATTTAATTGGAGAGCGAGATATATCAATTAATGTTATTTCAAAATCAGGAACAACTACTGAGCCTGCTATTGCGTTTAGAGTTTTAAGAGAAGCTATTGAAACAAAATATGGTGTAGAAGAAGCTAAAAAAAGAATATATGTTACTACTGATAAGAAAAAAGGTGCACTAAAAGGATTAGCAAATGAAGAAAATTATGAAACTTTTGTAATTCCTGATAATATAGGAGGAAGATATTCTGTTTTAACTGCAGTAGGTTTATTGCCAATTGCAACAGCTGGAATCGATATTGAAAAATTAATGCAAGGAGCAAGAGATGCAAGAGAAAAATATATGGATTCAAATCTTAAATATAACGATTGTTATAAATATGCTGTAATTAGAAATTTACTTTATCAATCAGGAAAGAAAGTAGAAATATTAGCAAATTATGAACCACAACTTCATTATTTTACAGAATGGTGGAAACAACTTTATGGAGAGAGTGAAGGGAAAGATGGAAAAGCTCTTTTCCCAGCAGGTGTCGATTTTACTACAGATTTACATTCAATGGGACAATATATTCAAGATGGAGAAAGACATTTATTTGAAACAGTTATATCTGTTGGACACCCAAAATCTAATATTATAGTTAAAGAAGATTCTGAGAACGTTGATGGCCTAAATTATCTTGCTGGTAAAGATTTAGATTATATAAATAAAAAAGCTATGGAAGGAACAATAGAAGCACATGTAAGTGGAAATGTACCAAATCTTAAAATTACAATTGATAGACTTGATGAGGAGAATATAGGACAATTAATATACTTCTTTGAAAAATCATGTGCAATGTCTGGTTTAATTTTAGGAATAAATCCATTTAATCAACCAGGAGTTGAAGAATACAAAAAAAATATGTTTAGATTATTAGAAAAGCCAGGTTATTAAAATTAAGAGTTGACGGGTGTGATATAATATAAGTATCAAATATAGAT
Organism: uncultured Clostridia bacterium; assembly: GCA_934149115.1. Classification (GTDB taxonomy): domain Bacteria; phylum Bacillota; class Clostridia; order TANB77; family CAG-508; genus UMGS1994. The sequence goes on along the minus strand of CAKPDW010000074.1, from coordinate 1,688 downwards.
AGGAGGTTTCTTGGATGCGGAAATCTATAAACTTAAAAAGAGTTCTCTTTTTTGTAATTGTACTGTTATTAATTTTTTTATTTATTAAACGGTATATTCCATATGTGACACCGATTAAAGCAAAATCAGTTACACATTCGGATTCTATGCTTGAAATTCATATGATTGATGTAGGTCAGGCAAAATCAATTTTAATTATTCAAGGAAAGCATGCGATGTTGGTTGATACAGGTGATATGTTTGATGGTGAAAAAGTAGTTAATTATTTAAAAAGTGTAGGAATTAGTAGACTTGATAAGCTTGTTATAACACATTTTCATGTTGATCATTCAGGAGGAGTACATGATATAATGAGTGCAATAAAAGTTAAACAAGTAGTGAGTATGCGTCGGAAGTATATTTCAACAATGCAAGAAATGTTCTGGTATACTGATATGCAAATTTCTAGATTTACATCATCAATAGTTCATTTAAAGAGAATACAGTTAACAACACCATATGAGCAGGCAGGAATATTAAAAACAGATATGCTTGGAAATGCAAAAATTGAATTTTTATCGCAAGAAACACATACAGATATTGTAAATAATAAATCAATTGTTATGAAAATATCGTATGGTGATGTTTTAGCATTACTTACAGGTGATTCACAAAAAGAGGTGGAAGATAGCTTATTAGAAGCTAAAATGGACATCTCAGCAGATATTTTAGATGTTGGTCATCATGGAAGTAGAACATCAACAAGTATGGATTTCCTTGAAAAAGTGAGACCTCAATATGCACTTATAAGTTGTGGAGAGGACAATGATTATGGACATCCTAATTCATTTGTAATGAAAAAATTGCAAAAAAAGAATGTAAAAGTGTATAGGACTGATTTGGACGGAAATATTGTACTAAAAACTGATGGAACAAAAAAGAAGATAATAGTTACAACAAACAAAAAAGAATGAGAACCTCAAAAAGACTGTGTGTGAAATGTTGCATGCAGTCTTTTTCTGTGTTAGTATTATAGAAGTAAATTAAAATTAGATAGAGGAAAAAATGAATTATACGATAATAAATGGTGCTGTTGAATTTGGCGCAGAAACAATATTAGAAGAAATAAATTTTGAAATTAAAGGAAAAGATAAGATTGCGGTTGTTGGTAGAAATGGTGCTGGAAAGTCTACTCTTTTGAAAGCTATTATTAATAACGAAATGCTTACTGAAGGGATTGGTGAGGAGAAATTTAATATTTATAAAGAAGGAAGTCCGGTTATTGGATATTTAAAACAGATAGATTTTGAAGATGATTCTATTACAATGTTAGACGAATTATTAAAGGTGTATAAACCAATAATTGATTTGGAAAAAAAGATTGAAAAATTAGTTGAAAAAATGCAAAATGACAAATCAGAGAAGTTAGCTATGGAATATTCCAAAGCAATGGATCGTTATGAGTTTTTAGATGGTTATACATATAAAAAAGAATATGAAACGGTTATTAATAAATTTGGATTTTCTGCAGAGGATAAAAATAAAAAGATTTCAGAATTTTCAGGTGGTCAAAGAACTAAAATAGCATTTATGAAATTGCTTTTAAGTAAGCCAGATATTTTGCTTTTAGACGAACCAACAAATCATTTGGATGTTTCTACAATTGAATGGTTAGAAGGTTATTTGAAAAACTATCCTAGAGCTGTTGT
>CAKPDW010000073.1 GCA_934149115.1 uncultured Clostridia bacterium | reverse complement strand
ATGGTTTTAAAAATTTCTCAACAATTGATTTTCCAAACTTTCCATATAACATATCTAAAAAATTATCATAATCATCTTTTTCTTCTTTATTAAACAAGTCATATAAGCAATCAATAAATTCTTGCTTTTCTAGCTGATGAATATTAGTTTGAAAAGGATAATCAACTAATTGATTTTTATATAGTATCTTTGTGCACTTATCTTTTTTTATAATATCTTCTGGATCTACCTCATCTATAAACATTTTCTTAAATTCATCTGTTTTAAAATGGAAAAAGTGTCCTGCATAATCCCAAATAAAATCACCTTTTTTTATTGTTCTACAATATCCACCTACTTCAGATTCTTTTTCTAAAATCATATAATCATCTTTTATATAATTAGCAAATGTAAGACCTGAAATTCCAGCACCAATTATTAAATATTTTACATTTTCAATTGACATTTTTTTCTATCCTTTCATATTAAAAAATTTTGCTTCTCACTTTTCTGAAAAATTCATAATATCTTATAAAAATTCCATTTGTTTTTCTTGTTATCCTTCTAAGTCTAGTTGCAATTTTAGCATCATTATAAAAATCTGGATATTTTTTTAACTTCTTCTCAAAAGCTCTAAACTCTTTCGGAGATTTCAAGAAATCCATAATAATAGTATAATGTCCTACTAACAACGGAATAATTAATTTCTGTGCAATATATACTTTCTTTTCTTCTGACAAATCTTTATTTGTACAATAAAAATTAATAATATTAAACACTATTTTTTCATGTTGTTTATAATTTCTTATATATGATTGTTTACTAATTGACTGATTTGGTCTTCCGATGAAATATCTATAAATATCTAATGGATAATACACAATTGTATTAACATCTTTTATAGAATATGCATCAAATTCCATATCAACATAAAAACATTTTTCTGTCAATTTTATTCTATCTTTTAAAAGTTCTGTTCTGAAATTTGCAGTTGCTAATATAGGTCCATATTCTTCAAATCCATATCCATCATAGCATAATTCATCAAAATTATATACCTTACCTGGAATCATAACCTGATATATTTGTTTAATATCTTTTACACTAGTATAAGCAATATCTTCTGAATAATCAGTAAGAACAACATCTGTATCCTCTTTTTCCAAAATAGTGATTAATTTCTCCATGTCTTCATTATTTACCCAATCATCACCATCCATAATTCTTACATATTTTCCAACAGCTCTTTTTAATCCTTCATTAATAGTTGAACCGTGTCCACCATTTGGTTTGTCCACAATACATATATTATCTGGAGAATAAAAGCTTTCCAATTTTTTAGCAACATTAATTGTATTATCTTTTGAACCATCATTTACAATTATAACTTGAATCTTATTTGCATTTTTATGATTTAATATAGTATCTACTCCATGTTTCAAGTATTTAGCTACATTATAAGATGGAATAATAATACTTAAAATTTTAGAGCTCTTAACAGGTTTAAATGTATCTTTTATTGGTTTTATACTATTAATTAAATCAATTTCTTTTTGAATTGTTTGATTAAAATTACATTTGTCATAAACTTTTTGATGACACTTAGCACTCAATTTTTTAAATAATTTCTCATCATTATATAATTTTTCAATCACATCAGCATATTCTGTATAATTTTCTGTATCACATAATAATCCTTCATTATTTGGAATAAATTCAGCTATTGCCTCATTATCTGAAGAAACTACGACAAGTCCTGACATTGCAGCTTCACACATTGACACTCCTTGTGCATCATATCGTGTCGCAAATAATGCAATTCCATTTTCTTTATGAACTTTAGCAATTTCTGAATGATCCATAAATTTCTGTACTAAATGCACGTTCTTAAATCTTCTCAATGGTGCAACTAATTTATCATAACAATTTCCTGTTCCACAAATATAAAACTCTAAATCATTAAAACATTTTCTATGACTCAATTCTAAGATTGCTCTAACATCAATATCTATAGCATATTTATTAATATCATCAAATCTTCTAATAAAGAAAATCTTTTTTCTCTGCTCTGGGTCTTTTTCAACAAAATTAAAATTCTCAGAATCTATAAAATTCGGAATTACAGCAGAATTATTAAATTTTATATTTATTAATTCTTCACTTCTCTTTTTAATCCATTCTGAAACAAATATCCAATGTACATTAGAATAACTATTATATCTTCTAATTAATTCATCATTTTTTTCAAATAATTCTGTTGAATAAGATGACAATGGTGTCTCTGGAACAAAATATGGATCTGTCATTTTAGACCAATCCCAATATAATGTTTCCGGTCCATGTACCCAAAGGAATAAATTTGTTTCCTTTAAATCAACTGCATCTAAAATATTAGCATATTTAGAATCAAAAAAATGTACTAATATTGTTTTATATTTCTTCTTAGTTAAGATTTCTCTTAATCCAGCAAATGACGTTCTAGTCACATCAATACCTTCAAATGTATACATACATGTATTTTTATAATCATGTCCACATACTAAGTCAAATTTTATTCCTTGTTCTTTATACGCTTTTACTCTTGAATGAACAAATCCACCAAAATATTTATTTTCTTCTGTTGGATAACTTGGTGTAATAATTAAAATATCATTTGATGTATCACATATATCAGAAAATTCATCATACTTACTATCTACAAATTCCAAATCTAGTTTTTCAATAAATACTTCTGATTTTCTAAAAATCTTTATAGCACTAATATATTTCTCAACATCATAACTTGTAATTGATGTTGCATTCATAGATGTTTCACTCAAGATTTCTTTCTTCAAATCAAATTGTTGAAAAATTGCTCCATTGCCTTTTTCAACTTTTCCTCTAAAATTTATTTTAACCTTTTTTTGACTATTCTTAAAAATCTTAAAACATATTAAAAAACCATGTGCATCAGAATTATTAATAATTCTGATTCCATTATTTTCTTTTATAATCTTAATATTGGGATTTTTAAATTTTATCCACTTACATTTAACTAAATTCATTACCTTCATCCTTCTACAATCCTAAAAATTTTATATAAGCATCACAAACTTCTTTTGCATCACCAATTTGCTTAACATTTCCATGATCTAGCCATACAACTCGATCACATAAATTTTTAATTTGATCAATTGAATGTGATACAAACAAAACTGTAGTACCTCCACCTATCATTGACCTCATCTTTTTTTCACTTTTTTGTTGAAACGCAATATCACCTACCGAAAGAATTTCATCAACAATTAATATTTCTGGATCAACAATAGTAGCTATAGCAAAAGCTAATCTTGCAACCATACCAGAAGAAAAGTTTCTTACAGGCACATCTAAAAAATCATGTAATTCTGAAAATTCCACAATTTCATCAAATTTTTCATCAATAAATTCTCTCGAATATCCTAGCACAGCACCGTTTAGATAGATATTTTCTCTTGCTGTTAAATCCATATCAAATCCAGCCCCAAGTTCAATCATAGGACAAATATTTCCGAATATTTCTATATTACCTTTTGTAGGTTTCATAACTCCTGCAATTAATTTTAATAATGTAGATTTTCCAGCACCATTTGTTCCAACAAATCCAACAACCTCACCCTTTTGAACTTCAAAACTAACATCACTTAAAGCCCAAAACTCACTTTTTTTCTTCTTCTTTCTTGATAAAAAGTCGATAAAAAATTGTTTTAAGGAAAAGTTTTTTTCTATACCTAGATTAAATCTCATTGAAACATTATTTACTTTTATCATTCTAACTCCTCCTATACATAATAAATAAACTTATCCTGATTTTTTCTAAATACAACCACACCTATAACCAATACAACAATAGATGATAATGCACAAACACCAAAAGTAAACGCACTTGGCATCTCATGATATAGTATAACTCGTCTTATAAAGTTGATGTAATGATACATTGGATTCAATTTAAAAAACACTTGTAAATGTGGTGAAATTAAAGAAATATCATACATAATTGGTGTTAAATATGTCCAAAGAGTAATTACAATTCCATAAATATAAAACATATCACGTAAAAAAACCGCAACTGTTGATAGAATCAATCCCATTCCAAAAGTAAATATAAACAAACATACATATGCATAAGGTAATACCAAATGATATATATTTAATCCTGTTCCAGTAGCCAAAATAACAATATATAAAGGAATTAATGTTAGTAGAAAATTTATTCCGACAAAATAAACATTTTGAAAGTGGGAAAATATATTTAGGTATATATATCTTATTTATTAGTGGGAAATTTGCCACTACAGAGCTCATTGCTAAGTTTGATGCTTCACTATAATAATTAAACATAATTAATCCACTTAATACATATACTAAATAATTTATTCCAGGAGTGCTAAATTTAAACACATTAGAAAAAACTAAAGCCATAACTGCCATATTTAATACTGGATATAATAAACTCCAAACTATTCCAAGTACAGATCTTTTATATTTTACCTTAAAATCTCTACTTATTAATTGTTGCAATAAAAATGAGTATTTTTTAAAATTTATAATTATATTTTTAATAGACATTAATTTTATCCCTCCTAACTGCTTTGTAATTATATAGTATATTAATATATTTTTCAACCTAAAAAAAAAAGAATAAGAAATTTTTTATTCCTTATTCCAAAAACGATAAACATATAATCATTATTGTAATCCATATTTTTTCTTGAATCTATCAGCTCTACCACCAGTAGTTTCTCTCTTTAAGTTTCCAGTCCAGTATGGATGACATTTTGAACATATATCAACTTTCATATCTTTTTTTGTTGAATTTGTTTCCATTACGTTTCCACAAGCACATGTAATTGTTGTAGCTTCATAATTTGGATGTATTCCTTCTCTCATGTAATTCACCTCTTCCTTACTTTTCTTAACAATATCTTTTATATATTAGCACAACTTTATTTTTTTTTCAATAGTTTTATTTATTTTTAGTTGTGTTTTTACCTTTTACATTGTTACCATTATCACCTTTTACTTGAGTAACAACATTTTCCACTTTATTTGAAACTGTACTCTTTACGTTATCACTAAAAGAAACTCTTTTTACTAATTTTGATGTTATATTAAACAAACAAGCAACTATTAATATAAATAAACCAATTTTTCTCCACCACTTAGCTAACATATTAGTACTCCTTCCATTAAAGTTACACTATATATTATAATTGCAAAAACACCATTTGTCAATTAAATTCACCTATTTTCCAAGTCAAAGGCATGAAAAAAATAAATTAGTTTAAAAAAATCTTAAATAAAAACAAAAATCAGCTACAAA
>CAKPDW010000072.1 GCA_934149115.1 uncultured Clostridia bacterium | reverse complement strand
ATTTCTAAGCATTGTTATTTATAGAAAGTTCAAAAAAGTTCCCTATTACATAAAAAAGTACCTACAACTTTTTCGTCGTAAGTACTTTTATATTAATATTCAATTCTATTTATTTATTTTTTTTAATTACTATCATTGTAATCAATCCCATTACTGATATACCAGCTATCGCTACATATAATATTATACTATCACCTGTTTTCGGATTATTTGCTTCAATATTAGTTTGGTTATTTTCTTTAGTTTGTGGTTCTTTTTCTGTTTCTTGTATTGGTGTAGCAGGTTCATTTGACGGATTTTCGACTGGTTTTTCTGAGTCACTTGGTGTTATTGGATTTTCTTGTGAGTTTCCTGTTGGTATCATTATTAAATTAGGGTACATTCTCCATGTTGTTTGAAATTCATCAACATCTGTTTCTTCTTCCCAATCAGATACTCTATAATTATAATATTTACCATTTATTTTTAATTTAGTATCCCTTGTAAAAGTATATCCTTCTTTCGCTTTAAAATATAAAATGTATTGATATTCTTTTCCACTTTCAAAGGTCGTTATCTGATTTTCATAACCTTGATTAAAGAATTCAGCAGATGTTATACCTGCACCATCTTTATCTTGCCAACATTCAAACTGATATACATAAGGTGACTCATCAGGTGTTTTTCCTGTAAACACTGGCTTATCACCTACTTTAAAACTAATTGTTGCATTATTTAACTCTATAACATCAATACGTTTTAATTGAACAGGAGCTGTTGGTTTTATTGTTTGAACAGCAGTTACAAAAAGTATTGTTCCAGAACTAGATACACTAACACTACTTATGTTTGTACTATTCACTCTTACTGAAGTGTTATTTCCAAATTTATTTTCACCTTTTGCCTTAAGAGAAATACTATACATATAAGTTTTTCCTTCTTCAAAAGCTGTTATTTTCTTATCTTGTGATAGAGCATTATTTTTTGTTTCATCTGAGTACCAATATTTCACAGGAACAGGTTCTCCACCCGTACTAATATCCATTTCTTCCCAGTATTCATACTCTATATCATATAAATTACTCCATGGATCAATTGCTCTAGCAGTTGCTTTTGGAGCATCACCCGGTTCATAATTAAAAGTTACACCTTCAATATCTATATTTGCTGTGCTTAAATCTAAATCATCTGCAAATGATGTTATTGGTGCAATACACATAGCAAGCAAAAGAATTAATATAGCTGATATAATAATTTTTTCTTCAAATTTTCTAATATTCATTTTTTTTCCCCTTGTATTTTATTTTTTCTTTTTTCTTTTTGTATTAACTATTACTAATGTAATTATTCCTGCTATAGCAATTGTGAATAGGACAAAATATACTATAACATTATCACCTGTTTTTGGATTTGAACTATTCTCTGCTGCATTAGCATTTTCTTTTTTACTAACAATCTCTGTTTTAGCTTCTTCTTTTTTTTCAGAAATATCAGAAGAATTAGAACTATTATCACTAGCTCCAGTATTTTTATCTTTTTCGTCTACTTCAACCTCTGAACCAGACTGCTCTTTGGCATACTTAAATGTAAACTCATAAGTACATTTAGTATAATAATCAGTTCTTATTTCATTTATAATACCATCTTCTGTTCCCTTGTACTCTAATTTAGATCCTGTATATTTAGTATGAACTCCTTTAAAATTATCACTTTTTTTAGTTCCAACATTTACCGCTGTTAAGATTGCATTGTTTTTTTCTATATTTCCAACTATTTTTATAACTGCTTCACTTTCATTTTCTGTTGTTAATAGACCCTCATTGTCTCTTTTATAATATAGTGTTTTATCTAAATCTGCGAATGTCTTTAATCCATTTGTTAAGTCATCAGTTTTAGAAAAATCAATTACATATTCTTTTCCATCAGTCAAATCAATTATACCTTTTGATGTTGTATTCTCATAAACATTTTCAACCTTTGTATTAATAGCAACATTTGTTCTTTCAAATTTAACATCTAATGTTCCACTAAATTTACTTGTTTCTAATTTGAATGTAGATTTACTTCCTTCTGGTATTGATGTAATAATAGGATAATACTCATTATTAATGTTTAATTTTATGGGTGCATTGATAGCAGAAAGACTTGTATCTTTAATTTCCTCAATTACAAACTTATACTCTGCCTCATTTAAATCAATTACAATATTATTTGAAATATTAGTAACTAACTCATCGCCTTTGAATAATTGCACATTTGCTATTTTTCTATATTCTACATAGCCATCATGAATAATTCCCCCTTCAAAATTTAGTGTTACTTCATTTTTAGTCACTGCGTAAACTCTATTCGTAAACATAGGTAACGCTACACTAAACATCATACACAATATTATTAATATTGATAACACTTTTGTTTTCTTCATAATTTTTTTCCTCTTTCTTTTGATTTTATATTACATATATTATCATAAACAAATTTAATATTTAGTTTTTTTACCATTTTTGCCATGCCAATTTGGTAACTTGTTATCAATGCATTTTTATTTTATTTTATTTTGATATTTTTATAATATTTATAGTATTTTCACTTATAAAAAAAGAGATGAACAAAAATTCATCTCCTAAAATAATCATATTTAATTTATTAATAATTTTCAGCTTTGATTTCAAAGAAAGCTTTTGGATGTGCACATACAGGACAAACTTCTGGAGCTTTTGTTCCAACTACAATATGTCCACAATTTCTGCATTTCCATATTTTAACTTCTCCTGCTTCAAAAACTTTTCCATCTTTAACATTATCTAATAATTTTCTATATCTTGCTTCATGCTCTTTTTCTATTTTAGCAACTTCTGTAAATAAGAAGGCTATATGGTCAAATCCTTCTTCTTTAGCTTCTTCAGCCATTTTCTCATACATATCTGTCCATTCAAAATTCTCACCTTCTGCTGCTGCTAATAAATTTTCTTCTGTTGAAGGAATATCTCCTCCGTTTAATAATTTAAACCACATTTTAGCATGTTCTTTTTCATTATCAGCTGTTTCTTGGAATATAGCTGCAATTTGCTCATATCCTTCTTTTTTAGCTTTACTAGCAAAATAAGTATATTTATTTCTTGCTTGTGATTCTCCAGCAAAAGCCTCCATTAAATTTTTCTCTGTTTTTGATCCTTTTAATTCCATTTTTTACCCTCCTATATTTTTATTAGTACAATCTTTACATATTCCAGATATAGTTATGCTATTTTCATCTATAAAATATGCGTCTGTACTTAATATTTTTTTCAAAGCTTCAATTTCAAAATCATATTCAAAGTCAATTGCTCTATTACATTGTGTACAAATAAAATGGCTATGTTTTTTTCTAATAAAATCATATCTATCTTTCAATCCAGGCATAGAAATTTTTAGTATTCGGTTTGTCTCAACTAACAATTTCAAATTTCTATAAACAGTTCCTCTGCTTGAAGTTGAGCCATTTTTCTTCACTCTCTGATAAATTTCTTCTGCTGTAGGGTGATCATAGCTGTTTTTTAAAACTTCCATTATTTCTTCTCTTTGTTTTGAATAATTTTCCATATAATTAAGCTCCTTTAAAAATAGGAACAATTCCTACTTTTCTATTTATATCATAACAATTTTTTTTTTGCAATAGTTTTTAGAATAAAAATCAACCTTATTTTTCGCGTACTCTTTGATTTTTAGGAAATTTATGCTATAATAATTTTATAGATTTTATCTATAGTGAGACAAAAATAGCATCAAGGAGGCAATACTACATGAAAGAAACTAAAATGACAATGTCACACGAGATGGCAGAAATGATTCACGCAAATTACGTAGTTTCAACTCAGGAAGCTTCTGTAAATGCTGTTGAAGTAGAAGAAAATTTACTCAAACATGTACAGAATTTTGATTCACAGAATGAAACTGATGAAGCAATTTTAGATTACTTTTTGGATAAGTTGGAAAAAAGCATTCTAGCTCGCAAGCAGACTTTTCAGACTACAAATATTGTATCTGAAATTTTACATGTTTGTATGTATATCGTTGCATGGTTGAATTCAGAATATCAATCGGCAATTGATGTAGATATTATTGCTAGACGCAAATCACTTGAAAGTGAACTTGCCAAATTGCTAAAATTATCAGATGAATTTGATCCATCACAAATAATGGACCGGTTCGGTATTAGATTCATTTTGCATGAAGGCATGAACACAACGTGCTTTCTTTTATCCAAAGTTGTAAACGTACTGTGTAACTTGAACAGACAGGATAGGAAAAATTTTCTGAAGTATATTGAAAAATTTGATAATTTTTCTCAATACAGGATTAAAACTTTGTTGCAGATTCCATTTGCTTTGGAACCATTATCACGAAAAGATGATCCAAGCAAATTTGATCCTGCTAAGTACCCAGATATTCAACTTCCTACTGAAGAAGATTTCGCATTATTAAAACATTTGCAAAATAATATGAAATTTTACTTTCAGCCAAAGGAAAACGGATATCAGTCAATCCATATCGTTCTTGGTATTGAAAATACATCTACAATTTTACCTGGTGTAAAAATTGAAATCCAGTTTAGAACCTGGATGATGGATAATCATGCTGAAAATGATATTAATGCATCTCATGACGTTCATAAAGACAAAATTAAAATGTACTCAAAAGTTTTTAATTTGACAAAAGAGGAACTCGAAGAAACTAATATTCGTTTCTTTACTAATTATCGAAACGAATCCAATGACAAAGACGGCATTCATTTTGAAAAGGTATTCTACCACCGTCGAATGAATAACATCTCATTATAATTATAATTATTTTTTGTCTCACTAAAAAGCTCCCTGTTCGGAGTGAAAGACCAGCCTTGTTTTTAAACAACACTGGTCTTTTTTTATTTTTATCTTTCTCTATCTATTCCTCTTTCTTTTCCTAACCTATTAATAATTTCTTCTACATCTGAAGGCATCAAGCCAACTCCTAGTCCTTTTCCTCTACCTTCTTTTTCAGATACTTTTATTAATTTTCCCATCATCTCATCATCAAAAGTATCATGTACTTCATCATCTAAAATAACATAATCTTCAACTTCTGGATGTTCATTAAGCCATGTTCTAATTTCTGTTCCACGTTCTTGATTTATGCATGGAGTTGAATCAGTATAAATGCCATATAAACCTAATAATTCTTTTAATGAACCTATTCTTTTAGAATATCTCCATGAAGTAGATAAAACTATATTTGCTCCGGTAGCTTGAATTGCTTGTTGTAAAAGCCTTATCTTATCAGTATCTACATCAGCAAAAATTCCTAAAGTTTTTTCTTTTATTGTTCTTGCAATATACTCGTCAGAATTTAATACGCCATCTACATCTAAAAATATAACTTTCATAACAAAACCTCTATTCTTTTATTCTGTGGTTATTGTATATCTTTTTGACAAAATATGCAATATTTTTACTTAAACTCCCATTATATTATAACCATTATCTGCATAAAGTACGTGACCTGTAACACAGCTTGACATATTTGATAATAAAAATGTTGCAACATCCCCAACTTGACTAGTAGTAACATTTTTATGTAATGGTGCTTTTTCTTCAACAATATTTAAAATACTTCCAAA
>CAKPDW010000071.1 GCA_934149115.1 uncultured Clostridia bacterium | reverse complement strand
GCCAGCCTAGAAACAGATGAGATAAAACCAGGAGAAAGCAGAGAATATCAAGTAGTTCTAAGATGGCAGAATGGCGATAGCAATATCGGAACAAAAGGAAACAGGGTAAGTATAATTACAGAAAATGAAGCAGGTTTTGAAGAAAAAGACAAAACAGATAATGAAAGTAAAGCAGATTTAATTGTAGCAGTAGAAACTGGTGAGGTTACATATGTTGCAATTGCAGGAAGCATTCTAATTGTAATGATTGCTATTGCATCAGGAATTTACGTAATTAAGAAAAAACGTCAATAATATAACTTAACTATTGTAAAAGAACCTTTAAATTGTATAAACAATATAAAGGTTCTTTTAGTCAAAAACCATTTAATTCAACCAATAGAGGAAACCAAAATGAAAATATGGCAGGCTGGCTTGAAATATATAAATAAGAATTAAATTTTAGCAAGGAAAAAGTGATACAAATACCACAAGCGTACGATGGTACGTTGAAGGTAGTTGTATCTCTTTTAATATAGATAAAAAATATTGCAAAGAACATAATTTTGATAAGAATGATTATAATACAAGGCAAATCGAGATGAAATTCTGGAAGCGTACATGAGAAAAACTAGTTGGAAAAGAATTAAATTTTAGCAAGGCAAAAGTGACATGAAAACCGGAGGCGTACAAGGGTACGTTGAGGATTTTCATGTCACTTTTAACGCAGTAAGATTGCATTCTTATCGAAATTATTATAGGGCGTATGCAATGGCACCCGTAGCCACCAAAACAATCAACCCCGCCGTCGCTACTCCCAAAGCCAAAGGCACAAACGCCTTCCTCAAAGGAATATCCAAGAAATTAGCAATAAGCGAACCAACCCAAGCTCCAGTAGTAGGAATAGGGATAGCAACAAAAACAAACAAGCCAAAAGCAACCGCAGACTGAAGCCTAGTATTCTCCTGAATCTTTCTAGTAGCCTTATCAGTAGCCCAATCAATAATCTTCTTAAAGAACTTCCATCTACCAAAGAAATCAAACAAAGGTCTAATATATTTCACAATAAAAAATATAGGAATAATATTACCAATAAAACTACAAAGGTAAGCAACCCAGTAATTCAATCCCATAACATATCCCAAAGGAATAGCACCTCTAATTTCAATAATTGGCATCATACCAACCAAAACAGTTAATAAACATTTAGCAATAAAAGGAATCCCTTTTAAAGTTGCAAAAAAAGATGTTAACATACAAACCTCCTAATTAAATTGTAAAGAATTTAAAATCTCACTAATATACTGTGTCATATCAAGATTATCTTTATTAACATTAAAATCAACAGTAATAAAGTTAGAATCTTTCAAAATCCAATAAACATCAACATACATATTATCCTTATAACAAAAATTATAATTAAAAGTTCTTAAACCATTAATCGTAGATTCAGAAACATCTGACACCTGACTAATATTTGGAAACTTAGAAATATAATCATTTTTATCAGATTCAACAAATTTAGTAAAATCTTTAATATTATTAGCTGAAACTTCAGAAATGTAAATTCCAGAACCAGTAGAAGATGATTTTAAAGACAATACATAAGAATCATCATCAACTTCCGAAAAATTGTATTCATTAGGAACACTAATAGAAATTGAAGAATCTTTGCTAGAAAAAGAAATTAATTTCAATTTTTCCTTTTTTGTGTTTTGCAAAATTACAAATAAAGTAATAGCTATAATTATTAAAACAATAACAATTGCTAAAAGAATAATATTTTTTTTTGTTAACCATTTATCTTTAAAAATTGTAATATCCATTAAATCTCCTAAAAAATTATATAATATACTTGAGAAATTATAACGTAATAAATAAAAAAAAACAAGTACCTATAAAGAGGAAAAAGTGGAAAAAAGTACAATTGAAGATGAAAATAAAATCTGATAATATAAGTTATATAAGAAAGAACGTGAAAGGAATGAATAAAATGCAAAATATTATAAATAAAATAAAAAAGATGGATAAAAAGATAGTAAGATTAATAGACATAGGGCAATGGATATTTTTCTTAGTAAGCATAGTAGGAATAATAGTACTCTTAGTACATTATAAACTTTACATATCAGCTGAGTTATATCAAATAGGAATACAAATATTTAAAATAGGAATTATAGGAGTAGTTTCTGTAATCGTATGTAGTTGTGGACTTTGGATAATAAAAGAAGAAATGCATAAATAATGGTATTATAAAAATATTTTAAGAAAATATACAACCAAAAGAGCAATTGATTTGAAAATTATACAATATATTGAAAATAAAAAAAGATAGAACCGAATCTATCTTTTTTTTATTTCATCTCATTTAATTTTTTTGCTAAATTAGATTTTTTTCTACCAGCAGTATTTTTCTTTAAAACACCCTTTGTACAAGCTTGATCTATTTTTTTAACAGCAGCTTTGAAATTTGCTGTAGCTTCTTCTTTATTTCCTGCTTCTACAGATGCTTCACATTTTTTTACAGCTGTTTTGTATCCTGTTTTAATCATATTATTTTGTGCAGTTTTCTTTTCAATAACACTAACTCTTTTTATAGCTGATTTTATGTTTGGCATATCTATTTGCACCTCCTCTTAGCTAAATAAGTAAATTTTACTTTTAATATTCTAACACAAGAAAGGTAAAAAGGCAATAGATTTAATAAAAAATTTTTTAGGTAGTTTGAAAAAAATTTTTCAAGTTTGCTTTGAAGCAGTAGGAATACAAAAATAAAGAGAACACTTGTAGAAACAAGTGCCCTCTAAAGAAAAAGATAACTATTTTTTTAAAGAGTTAAAAGCTGATAATTTAATTTTGAAAACGTCAAGTCTGTCAAAGTCAATTTTTGCAACGCCATGTGAAGAATAGTACTGTTGTTGAACTGGATAACTCATGCATTCATTCAAAAATGCATCAATATGTTTCTTATATTCATTAGCTTTTTCAATTGACTTTTGAGAAACTTTGTAGTCTGGATATTTAAATTTGACATATTTTACTGTAGTACAATAGTCCATCCATAACTCTAAAGTTTTCCAAACATCAGAATACTTAACATCAAAGTTAGAAAACTTCGTAGCTAGTTGCTGGCGCCCATAAGGACTAGACCAAGTGAGAATCTCAGCAACGCTTAATCCAAGGATGATTGCAATTTTTTTCAAGTAAATAATTTCTTCTGCATATGGTCTTTTTTTAGGAATATCAGAATCATAATTAAAGATTTCAAGATAGACCTGCTGAGCAAATAATTCAGCTACAGCGTTTGACATTGCTAATCCCCGAACACCTCTGTCAATCTGAATCATTCTAGGAGAACCAGAAATGAATGACAGCTGAGTACAATAATTAGTTTCAAAAACCCATGCAGGATGCGAGGCACCAGTTTCATCTTGCCATGAATCAGCTAAATGTTTGAGTTCATGAAACAGCGCAATGATTGAGATATTCTTGATAAAATCAATACTGTTATTTCCAATGTTTAAAATAATCTTCTGATTGTTTGGTAATTTGTCATGAACAGTCAATTTACATTTCAAAAAGTCAGAAGAAATGTAACAATTGTGACGAAGGGAATAATCAATAAATAATTTTTTTGCATCGTCTACAGAGTATTGCTTACCATCAACTTTTTCTTTAAAAATTCTACTTCTCATGGTGAACCTCCTTATTAAAAAGCCATGATTAATAGTTACTAAAAAAAGATATCACCTTCTTTTAAATAAGTTATAAGTTAATAGTTTCTTCACCTTTCTATATAGATAGCTTAAAGCTGTATTAGTTATTATACAGCCACCACTAACTTATGTCAACTGGAAAATGTAAAAATTTACTATATTTTGAAAAAGAGATTTTAGTTAAAATTATAACCAAAATCTCTTTTTCAAAAATGCGGAAAAAAATCCGTTTTGCAAAGTGGAGAGTTAAAAGTTAAAATGTGCTAGTAAACCATACATAAGCATTATACATTAATAGAATTACAATTATAGAAATAAGAACCGATATAAAACTCGTTAATGGTGAATCACTTTCGCAATCAAGTATAGTATTACCAGTGTAGTTTTGTTTCTGGTCAACAAATATAAGTATGCCAACTACAATAATCATTACAATAATTATAGGAACTGGAACATATGGTAACATAATGAAGCCCTCCTTAAAAAGAAAAAATTCCACTTTGCAATTATATTAAATTAGTAAAAGTATATAATGGATATAGAAAAAAGTCAAGATAAAAAATGTGTAAAAAAATGAGGTTTTAGCTAAAGTTGTAGCTAAAATCTCATTTAGTATGGAAAAAATTCCAGTTTGCAAAATGGGTGATTACTAATTAATTAAAGTACATTATAAATTAACCAAACAACAGCATTATAAAACAATAATATTACGAGAACATAAAAAAGTGATGTTGCAATTTTTCTTAATGTTGAATCTTCCTTGTCGTAACAAAGAGATGTACCTGTGTGTTTTTCATCATAGTCATATTTGGCAGTTATAATACAAACTACCGCTAAAATAATAATTAAAGGTAGTTTTACATATGGTAACATAGCGGAAACCCCCTTTTTAAAAGAATCAACCCATTTCACAAATATTATTTGATAATAAAAATATACACTAATTGTAAAAAAATGTCAATTATAAAATAAAAATTCCAAAAATGTTAAATTTTATTGACGATATAGGCCAAACTGTGATATACTTATTAGGACAATTTTAATATATAAAGAAAGAGGAATTAGATTTCAGTGGCACTATTTTTTAAAAATGTTTTTTAGCAGGGAATATTTTTAAAAAATAACAACCTGTTGTTT
Source organism: uncultured Clostridia bacterium (assembly GCA_934149115.1). Taxonomy (GTDB): domain Bacteria; phylum Bacillota; class Clostridia; order TANB77; family CAG-508; genus UMGS1994. The sequence continues at coordinate 970 of CAKPDW010000071.1, read as the reverse complement.
AAGAGGGACTTTCTTAAGAATATATCACATACCTGCTTTAATTTTAAAAAAAGTTTGTATTAACCACAAACGGAAAATAGGGGTGATTTTTTTTGGTTAAAGTTAAAGATATCGAGCATGAAAAATGTGTAAGAAAAACCTTTTCTAAGATAGGTGACAGTATCGAAATACCTAATCTTATAAAAGTACAAAAAGATTCTTATGAATGGTTTGTAAAAGAAGGTCTAGGAGAAGTATTAAAAGATATTTCACCTATAATCGATTATTCTGGAAACCTTGTCTTAGAATTTTTTGATTACTATATGGAAGAAAAGACAAAATATACTTTAGAAGAAGCAAAAGAAAGAGATGCGACATATTCTACAAGATTACACGTAAAAGTTAGACTTATAAACAGAGAAACAGGAGAAATCAAAGAACAAGAAATTTACTTAGGTGATTTTCCACTTATGACAGATAGTGCAACATTTGTTATTAATGGTGCAGAGAGAGTTGTAGTAAGTCAGTTAGTTCGTTCACCAGGATGCTATTATGATTCAGCCTATGATAAAACAGGAAAGAAAATATATACAGCAACAGTAATGCCAATCAGAGGTGCTTGGATTGAATATGAAACAGATAGCAATGACGTATTCTGGGTAAGAATTGATAGAACAAGAAAATTACCAGTAACAGCATTATTAAGAGCAATTGGACTATTAACAGATGATCAAATGATAGATTTCTTTGGAGAAGAAGATAAATTAATAGCAACAATTGCAAAAGACCCAATAAAAACACAAGAAGATGCTTTAATAGAAATATACAAAAAATTAAGACCAGGAGAATTACCAACAGTTGATGCAGCAAGAAACTTATTCAATGGATTATTCTTTGATGATAGAAGATATGATTTAGCTAGAGTTGGTAGATACAAATATAATAAGAAATTAAATCTAGCATCAAGAATTACAAACATGGTTGCATATGA
>CAKPDW010000070.1 GCA_934149115.1 uncultured Clostridia bacterium | reverse complement strand
GCTGTTGTTCCAGCTCTACGTGCTGATACTACTGTGCTTGCTGGTTTATATCTAAATATATCTGATTGTTTACTACACCCTGCTGAATAAAACACTCTATCCATAAATGATGTAATTGCTCCAGAAGCTGCTGCATAATGTACTGGTGTTCCAAAAATAAATCCATCTGCCTCTTTTGCTTTTTCGACGAACTCATTTACTGTATCATTAAACACACATTTCCCAAGCTTTGCACACTTTTTACAAGCAATGCAACCTGATATTGGTTTTATTCCAATCCAAAAAATCTCTGTATCTATCCCTTCTTCATTTAACGTTTTACAAACTTCTGTTAAAGCTGTATACGTACATCCTTTTTCATGTGGACTTCCATTTACTAATAAAACTTTCATAATAAACCTCCTATATATCTATTACTATTTGTTCAAATCCATCTTTATTCTCTGAAAATTTCTTTTTTCCTTTAAAATTTTTATCTATAAATACTTCTTTATTCAAAACTGATGTAATCAAAGAAATCTCCTTGAAAGGTATATTCCATGTTGCACCCATCCAATAGGATTTTCCTTTCTTATCTCTTTTACTAGGTTTTCCAATTGTCTTAGTTAAATTTTTAATAACATCAATTCTGTTAGTATATACTTGTACAATTTCCTCATCATAAGATATATTTATTGTTGTTTCTTGTTCTTCAACTGGTGTGTCAAAATATTTCATAATTCTCCTTTTATTTTCTGTAAAATCTCCTTTAATAAATTCTTATCTTTGGTATTTATATTTCTTTTATTTTTAAATCAAATTTATCTTCAAAAACTTTTTTCTTAGTTATATACTCTTTTGTCTTAAACCCTTTAACATCTATTATCTCTTGTGTTCCATCATTATTGAATATAATAAAATCTGCTTTATATTTCAATCCTGCTGCCAAAATAAAAGTTGGTTGTAAGCAAAATCCCTTAATATCATTTGCTTTTAATCTATTTTTTAATTCGCAATAATATTCAGCTTCTTTTTGACTGTCAAAAGTATGTCCATCTATAGATGTTTTATTGGCCCTATATTTATGTTTCCTAATTCCTTTTTCTGTATAATTTTTATAATCTTCTATACTCCAATGTTCCATATTTTCTCCCATCTTCCCTACTAGTTTAATATATCAAATAAATTGGTATGTTTCAACATTTTATTTCAAAAAAGAATAAATATCGAACAGAAATAAAGACACCTATTCTGATGTCTTTTTTACATATTTTACATATTCAATATTGCTATTTTTGCTTCTAGCAATCATTGCATCATATACTTCGTTTCTAATCTGTGTTGTAGCTTCCTTACTATTTAAACTATCATCAGGATAAAATGGTCCATCAACATATGATACAATTTTTATTTTATTATTTTCCTTTCCATATATCTGATAAGTATTTGTAATTGCATACACTGGCGCATTTAACTTTACAGGATACTTAAATGACACTGATTTAAAATTTCTTATTCCAGTATAAAATGGCCAAATATGTGCTTCTGGATAAATTGTTATTGAATGTTTCTGTTCAATTCTTTTCTCTATTTGTTTCAAAAAATTTCTTGTAGCTTCTATTGTACCAGGAACTGGTATTGCTCCTAACATTTCTACAATCCATCCTGTTCCCTTCAAAGATATATTAGCTGGATTTACAATCAAAAAATTTCTTTTAGGAAAATTTGCTAAACTTGGTATAAATGTATCTTCGAATGCCTGAGTGTGATTTACATACATAAAATATCCATCTTTTTTATGTTTTTTTAATTTTTCCCTTCCTATAATTTTATGTTTGAATTTCAATTTTGAATCAATTATTTTTATAGGCATGCTCAAGAAATTTTGAAATATAAGTGAACAAAAATCCCATATAGGATTTTTGTTATAGTTATATTTTCCATCTATTATTCTTGGCTTCATTTGAACTTCCGAAAATTCATCACTTAGCTCATCTGTGTAATAAATTGTTTTTTGGTCTTTATCTTTAATCTTCATATTTCTTACTTTCTATTAATATTTTGGCATCTTATCAGGTGGAGTTGTATATTTTAAAGAAATTCTGTAAAACGCTTCATATACGCTTTTCCAGTATTCAAAATTCTTTTCTCTCATTTGATTTGTGTTTTCTCTTACTGTTAAATCTGCATCTGGATAAATTGGTTCTCCAATATGCATTGTATATTCTTGAATTTTAAATCCATCTTCACCTGTTATTTGGCTATCTTCCATTGTTATAAATATTGGAACAATTGGTACGTTATTTTTTGCCGCAATTTTGAACGCTCCTGGTTTTAATGGCTTTGGTTTCTTATAATTCCACCACAAGCTTTGCTCTGGATAAATTAGTATAACATCACCTTTTTGCAATATTTTATTAGTAGCTCTTACAAATTCCATCATTGTTCTCGTACTTGAGCTTAGTGGCAAAGTATCACAATTTCTGAAGAAAAATCCATATAATCCTGGAAAGTTTGTATAATTTCCTTCTCTTATTACTTTGTATAACTTTTTATTTTTTACTAATGTTGATTTTCTAAATGCTGTTTCAACTGCAAAAGCATCAAATGGATTAAAATGATTACATGTTATCACTGCTCCATTTTTTATAGAATTTAAGTTTTCTATTCCTTTTATATCTTTTATTAAAAGCTTTTGTGTCTTTATAATATTTTTTAAGAAATATTCACCCGTTTTGTTTGCAAATATATTTTTTACCCTACTTGTTAACTTTTCATTTAAATAATCTACATTATCTGACTCCAACGTTATTGATGGTGGATCTTTTTCAGCATCTCTATCAAATTGACCTGACTCTTCAAGTCGTTCGATTTCCTGAAGAATTCTCATTCTTTCTTGAAATTTTTCATTATTTCTTAATTTCAATTTTATTCTGTCATCCCCAACACAGTCACATTCTTTTTGTGCAAGCATTCGTAGTTTTTTATCTGCTTCTCTATCATTGAATTTATCTTCATCAGAATAATTTTCTTTAATTTTTAAAATTTCTTTAAAGAATTCTGTTTTTTTAGCGCATTCCCAAAAATATTCTTTGTATAATATTTCTTCAAAATGCCATGGCTTAAATGCTAAATTGTAATGAATTAAATTAAGTTCATCTCTTTTTATTGTATCTCCACCTATTGGCATTCTGTTCCAAGTATTATCTATTAATTTTACTCTTCCTTTACATAACCTGTTTAAATAATCTTGATCTTGTGCAACTGAAAATTTTATTGTACTTAACAAATACAAGAATTTCTCTTGAAACTTTGCTTTTCTCATTTCTTCTAAATTCATTACAATTATTCCTGCATTAAAATAGTGCCTGTAATCAGATACTCCAACAACTTTTTCAGCATAATCTTGAAATACTGGAATATTCTGAATCACATCATCTGGTGCTGCAGCTATAAGATTATCTTTCATGTTTACATTATATAATTTGGCAACATCTGTTAATATTGTTATATCACTATCCAAATATAAAGCTTTATTATATTGTGGATACAAATCAGGTATAAATAATCTAAAATATGTTGTTTTTGAATAATAATCTCTTGTATAAAGTTTATCTTTTACTTTATCAATATAGTAATTCAAATCAACAAATTCTATATTTATGTTTTCCCTATTATATTTACTTATTTTTTCTTGATTTTCTTCAGAAATATCTGTATATAATACTTTTATTAAATAATAATACTTTTCTGATGCGTGTTCTGTTAAGCTTTGTAATGCAACAGCAAGAAATGGAATATATCCATTATCCACTGCAAAAAAGATAGGTATTGTTTGTTTGTTTTCCATGTTATTCCCCTTTTTCTTCGTATATTTTTTTGTATTCTTGATATTCTTCTAAATCCTTATCAAACAAATGGCATTTTAATGTTTTGTGCATCTCTTCTATTTGCCATTGCTTAATATTTTCTGTCCTTGGATATGGGATCCATAACATTCTTTTGCAAAAGTGACAAATTATTGTATCTTTCTTATTAAATTTTGATTGTTCATTATATATTCTTGGTATAATTTTTTTTGATGACGTTGACCAAAAAATAGCATCTTGATCAGCAAATATCATTTTTTTATTTTTAATTTTTTCTCTAGCTTTTTCAAGTAACTTTGTCTCTCTTATTTTCTCCATATTCATTAATAACATTCCTGCATTTATGTAATCAGGTCTAATAATCCAACAGCCATATTTTTCTTTAACAGCTGCATATTCATAATTTCTTATATCTGTGTCATATAATTTTTTTATATCGCCACCTGCCATCATGTCTATATCAAGATATAATAATTTTTCTGGCATATTAGGAACCATGTCTGCAAGTAATCTAAGTAATGTATATGGTGTACAATATGCATTTTCATTTGCACAACCTTCAAATTCTTTTTTGTATAAATCTGTAACATCTACCTTAGTAACTGCATTGTTTGGATTTTTATCCTTAACCACTTGGTCAAGAAATTTCACTTGTTCATCTGAAATGTCTGTATATTCTGGTTTTAAATAAGAAACATTCATAGTGAAAATATAACAATTTATTGGTTCTTTTGTTCTATTTGTTATTGAAATTAACTCACTCAACGCTCCATCAAAAACCTTGCTATTTCCACAAAGTAAAATATTTATCATTTTCTTCTCCATCTATTTTTACTTAAAATCTCTATCGAATTTTAGCAAATATATAATACCAAATATCTATTTTTTTGACAAGTAAAAACCTACAAAGTGTTGTTATTTGTATATGTATGGTAAATTTAGGAAAGTATTTCATTTATTATACTTAACTATACTTTTTAATTTATATTCCATTTTCTTTCAACATTTTTCTTTATTTATAATTGCATCATACAAATTTATATTTAATTTATTACAAATTGTAGTCAACACTATAAAAACATCTGCAATTTCCTCCTCAACATCTGTATAATTTTCTATTTTATTATAATCAACTGAAGCATTTGGAATTGTTTTCCTAATAGCCTTTGCCAATTCTCCTGTTTCTTCAAGTAACAGTAGCATCTTATCCTGAATAACCTGCTCATCAAAACCTCTTAATGTAATAACATTCTTTATATAATTCTGAAAATCATCCATTGTACTTTCTTTTGTCATTGATTTTAATAATTCTTTTTGATCTTTCATCTTACACCTCTTAAATCTTTTTTTATATTAATATCAGTTTTTTAAGAATTTTTCAAGTTGCATTTAAACACCGTTTTTCGTCTTATATTTTTTTAGTATTTTTTACCTTTTTTCTTGATTTATATTATTAAACTTAGTATAATTCTTAATGGATAAGCAAAACAGAGTGTAGTGTGCCATTTCCTAATGAAAGGAGGCGGTGCATATGTTATTAACAAAAGTTTATTTATTATTTATATACATACTATTTTTTAAACTTACAATAATAACTATTGTCGCTATCTCTTTATTTGTAGCATTGATTGTTACAATTAAGAATTAAGCAACAAAAAAATACATCTCTGTCTGGCCGTTAGAGATGTATTTCATTTTACATTTTCAATGGTACGCCACATTTCTGTGGTCGCTTATCCTTATATAAATATTATAATTAGTTTAAAAACAAAAGTCAATATTTTAAAGTATATTATAACTAAATATTCTTTCTTAATTCTTCAATTACTTCTGGCATATATTCTCTTTATTCTGTAATCACTATAAGACAAATAACATTGCCATATATAGTGCATATAACATTAAATATGTAATTCCGTTTGAAATAGTCATTTCGTCTTTTCTATCTGTGTATGGGAAAACTCCTAAAACAATTGTTGCAACTATTAATATTCCCATTTGTAAATTGTAACTTGTATTATAGTTCATTGGGCTAATCGCTGCTGCTGCGCCTATTATTAGTAACATATTAAAAATATTTGAACCTATAATATTTCCAATTGCAATATCTGAATTTTTCTTTAATGCTGCTGTTACGCTTGTTACTAATTCTGGAAGACTTGTTCCTATTGCTACAATTGTTAATCCTATTATTTTGTCGCTTACATTAAACATTTTTGCAATTTTTTCTGAGTGTTCTACAACTAGGTCTCCTCCAATTTTTAGAGCAATTATTCCTACTATAATGTATATAATATTAACTATTATTTTTCTTTTTTTACCTTCTTCTGCGGATCTTTGCTTTTCTTCTTCACTAATTTCGTCGAAGTCTTCACCTTTTTTCGCCATCATAATTGTGTAACAGATAAACGCTATAAAAAGTGCAATTAGAATTATTGCATCAATTCTTGAAATTGAATTTCCTATATTCGCTAAGATTAAGAATACTATAGATACTCCTAAACATATTGGAATTTCAATAAGTTTTGTTTCTTTTTTAAATATAATTGGATTAATTGCTGCTGATATACCAAGTATTAATAGCAAATTACATAAATTGCTTCCTATAACATTTCCAATCGCCATATCAGAATATCCATCAATTGCTGATGTTATACTTACAAATAATTCTGGCATTGATGTTCCTATTGAAACTAT
>CAKPDW010000069.1 GCA_934149115.1 uncultured Clostridia bacterium | reverse complement strand
GGAGCTATATTAGCAGATAACATACTAAAAGACATGGGAATGAATTGCAAAGATCGTTCAGAAATCATGATGGCAATTGGAAATCATGATGAAGGAAGTGGAACAGCAGTTAGCGATATATCGGCAGCTCTAATATTAGCAGACAAATCAGATGCACATAGAAGTAGAGTTTCAAAAACCAATATGTCATTGTTTGACAAACATGATAGGGTAAACTATGCAGTTACAGATGCAAAACTTAGAATAGATAAAGAAGAACGAAAAATTATTTTAGACCTAACAATAGATACTAAGATGTGTCCAGTATTAGATTATTTTGAAATATTTATGGACAGAACAATGATGAGCAAACATGCAGCAAAATATCTAGGATTATGGTTTGAAGTAGTAATAAATGATACTAATTTATTATAGGGGGTAACAAAAGGTGAAAAAGAAAACATTAAAAAATGCACTTGTAAAAATTATAGTAGTATTACTAATAGTGCTAGTAAGTTTAATTTCTTTTTTAGGAATTCACAAAAGAAACTTAAACAAATGGAAAAATATTTTACCAGAATATCAATTTGGAAAAGAGCTTAGTGAAATAAGAACATTTACATTTACAGTAGATGATTCTATGAAATCAGAAAACACAACTGATAACACAACATCAAGTGAAAACACAACAGAAAATACAGTAAGTAATACAACTGAAACTAATACAGTTGAAGATACTACTGCTACAACAACTGATACTAACACAACCAATACTGCAAACACAACAGAAAATGCAGTAGAAACACCTGTGAATGATCCATCAGCATTAACAGCTGAAAACTACAAAAAAGTAAAAAAAATTGCAGAAAAAAGATTAACAGCATATGGAATATCTGATGCAAATGTTAGTGTAAATGAAAAAGATGGAACATTAGCAATATCAGTACCATATGAAGAACAAACAGACTATGTTGCAAATTTAGGAACACAAGCTGGAGATGTTCAAATTATAGACTCTGATTCAAAAGAAGTCTTAATGGACAAAAAAATGATTAAAAAAGCTAGTGTATACTATAAGCAAGCAGACACAAACACAGACTCTACAACAGCTTCAGATGAAGTAACATATAATCTAGGAGTAAGATTAACATTTACATCAGAAGGACAAAAAAAGTTTAACGAACTTTCAAAAACATATATTGAAACTACAGATGAAAATGGTGAATCATCACAAAAAACAATTACAGTACAAATTGATGGAGAAGACAAGTATAAAACATATTTTACTGCTGATGGAGAATACACAGATTTAGCAGTATTATTATACAGAAATGTATCACCAAGTGATACAGAAACAGTAAATAAAGACTATAGAGATTGTATAGCTATAGAAACAGCAATAAACAATGAAACATTACCAGTTAAATATAAATTAACATCAGGATCATTCATTGAATCTAACTTAAGTGAAAACTTTATAAAATATTTAACTATTGCAGGAATAATCTTATTAGTAATTGTTGTAATATTAACAATTGTAAAAAATAAGAAAACAGGAATTTTCATGTCATTAATTGAAATTGGATATATAGCAATTCTTTTATTAATTATTAGATCTGCATCAGTAAGTTTAACATTTGCTGGAATGCTTACAATACCATTTATGGCACTTGCAAATTATTTATTATTAAATGATTTAAAAACAAAAGAAAAAGTAATGGACAAATTAGAAAGTTTCGGAAAATTCATATTAACAATAATTCCATTTATTATTACAACTATTGTATTCGCATTAGGAAAAGAAGCAAATATACAATCAATTGGATCTGTAGGTATATGGGGAATATTCACATTTGTATATACTTTAATAACATCAATATTTTTACTAGATGGAAAAAAAGCTAAAAAGAATGGAGTTGAATAATATGAAAAAGAAATCATTATATATAATTATGATAATTGCAATCATACTTGGAGTGATAATTGTAAAAGCAAAAGGATTTAATTATACAACATTATATTCAGAACACAAAAGAGTAGAAATCATTATTGGAACTGAATATGAACTTAGAGATATAGAAAAAATTGCTGACGAATCTATAAAAGAAGCACATGTTACTAGAAAAGCAACTTTATATGGAACTAGTGTTGCAATAGATGCAAAAGACGTAACAGATGATGAACTAAATACATTATTTTCAAAATTAAATGAAAAATATTCAAAGCAATATAATATAAAAGACGTAAAAAAAGAAGATATATTAAAAGAATTACAAATAGAATCAATTAGTGATAAATCAGATGATGAAATATCAGCTATTATTTCTCAAATCAAAGACAAATACGGACTTGAATATACAGCTAATGAATTAAAAGATTCTTCAACAAAAGTTAAAGTATATACTGTAGGAAAAACTAGTATATATGATACAATAAAAAATTATATAAAACCTTTAATAATAAGTTTAGTAATTGTTATGGTATATTTCGGTATAAGATATTATAAATTATATAAAAACGCTTGGATAATAGAACCTTTAAGATTAATGGTTGAACTAATTTTGAACCAAGGATTTATCTTAGCAGTTATTGCGATAACAAGAATTCCAGTTGGAGTATACGTTCCAGCTATCCTATTAATAGTATGGCTATTACAATTGTTATCAGAAACTTTAAACAATGAGAAAAAATTAAAAGAATTAATAACAGAAGAAGAATAAAAGAAAAAATCTTGTATTACAATTTAATGTAATGCAAGATTTTTTCATATGCAAAAAAGTAGCAATAAGCCTATTAATAGAATTAGCGAGAACTTTATAAATTACTTGAAAAAATAAGCATAAAAATGTATAATATTATCATCTATAAGGAGGAATAATTTTATGAGAAAATATTTTGGAACAGATGGAATTAGAAGAATAGCAAATACAGAGCTTTCACCTAATTTGGTTTTTAGAGTAGCAAAAGCAGGTGCTTCTGTATTGTCAAAGCATACAGATCATATGCCAACAATTTTTATAGGGAGAGATACAAGAATATCAGGAACTTTAATAGAAAGTGCAATGATAGCAGGATTTTTAAGTTATGGAGCAAATGTTAAAACATTAGGAGTAATCCCAACACCAGCAGTAGCATACTTAACAAAAAAATATAATGCTGATGCAAGTGTTGTTATATCAGCATCACATAATACTTTTGAATTCAATGGTGTAAAATATTTTAGTAACAAAGGAATGAAAATATCAGACGAACTTGAAGAAGAAATAGAAGAAATTATGGATTCAGATGAAAAATTAACTGAATTAACAGCAGTATCAGAAAATATTGGTATATCAGAAAATGCAGAAAACATGATAGAAGATTATATAGACTTTATTGTTGGTATATTTCATGGAAGTATTACAAAAAATAAAAGAGATGATTTTAGAGTATTAATAGATACAGCAAATGGAGCAACATACAAAGTTGCAGACAAGATTTTTAAAAGACTAGGAATTAATCACGATATTATAAATAATGAACCAAATGGAATAAATATAAATCATAATTGTGGTTCAACTCATTTAGAAATGTTAAAAGAAAAAGTAGTTGAAGGAAAATATAGCTTAGGAATTGCTTATGATGGTGATGGAGATAGATGCTTAGCAGTTGATGAAAAAGGAAATGAAATAGACGGAGATATAATGTTAGCAATAGCATCAAATTACTTGAAAAAAGAAGGAAAATTAGCAAAAGATACTTTAGTTGCAACAGTTATGAGCAATTTAGGATTAAATAAATTTTCAGAAAAAAACGGAATTAATTTCAAACAAACAAAAGTTGGAGATAGATATGTATTAGAAGAAATGCTTAAAAATGGTTACAACCTAGGAGGAGAACAATCTGGACATATTATTTATCTAGATTATAATCCAACAGGTGATGGAATTTTAACTTCTTTAATGTTAATACAAATATTACTTGAAACAAATCAAAAACCATCTGAAGCTCGTAAAGTTGTTAATATATACCCACAAGTATTAATAAATGCTAAAGTAAACTCAGAGAAAAAAATGGATTATGACAAAGATTCAGAAATAAAAGAAGCTATAGAGAAAGTATCAAAAGAATTTGCTGGAAATGGTAGAGTACTAATAAGACCATCTGGAACAGAGCCTTTAGTTAGAGTTATGATTGAAGGAGAAAATCAGGAAATTATAACAGAGAAAGCAAAAGAAATAGCTGAGTTAATCGAAAAGAAATTAAAATAATTCTATATGTGAAAGGAATATATAAAAATGGTAAAAGGGTTATTGAAAGAAGAAGAACTAAAAAAACTTAAAGAAGAAAAAGAGTACTTTGATTTAATGTATGATTATCTTTCAAAAGGAGAAAAAGAACAAGAAGAATTTACATCAATTAGAAGAATGCCTGAATTAGAATTAGCTGATGGAAGTATTAAAATTCCAGATATATTAGCAATGGAAAATAAAAACGGAAAAATTGAATTATTAAATAAAACATCAAAAGTATTCAAAGAAGACGAATTAGAAAAAATTGCAAAATCAACAGGAATGGAAAAAGAAGATATTTTAGTATTAATTCAAGATGGAATGGATGAAAAAGCAATAGATGAAAAAGTTGAAAAACTTCCTTTTAAAAATATAGCAGATAGTAAAGCAATCAGAGAGATGGTTAGAAAGGAAATAGACCCAAAAGAATTAGAACTAATGAAACAAAAAGGAATTGAAGTTGTTGCACTATCTAATGGAGATATTCAAGTAAATAGTATTCAAAAATTAGCCGAAATAGATGAAAAAGGATTAGTAAAATTAGATCAAAAACTAATGGAGAACCTTAAACCATTTGAAGAAATGGGATTAATAAAATTATCCCAAGACTTAGTAGTAAAAGAGATTCCTTCTAAAGAAATGGAAAAAGAAAATATACAAGGAAATAAATTAAAAATTATTTCATTAGATGAAAAGAAAAAAGAAATGAATCAAGAAGAATTAGAAAAACAAAAAGTAGCAAAAGATATTGGAATAGACCCTGATTGGATTGTTAGTATGATTAGACTAGATGATAAACAAGAAGGCTCTAGATTAATCAACGATAAAACAGACATGAATACTACAAAATATATTATAAGAACCAGATCTGGAGCAGTTGCAAACAAATTTATAGTAGCTGAAGAAAAAGATGATGGAAGTTTGAATCAAATAAAAGGATTTGAAATTTCATCTGTAGGTAGAGAAGTAGGAGCACTACTCCATGATACACAAGGAAATCATATAACTTCATTAAAACCAGGAGAAATTAAATCTGGAAAAATGAATTCTATGCAAAACGAATATAATTATTTCCAAATAAGGAGAGCTGGAGAGAGCTTAGATGATGGTATAAATCAGCTATTATTTGTAGGAACAATGGGACAAACAGATATGAATGTTATAGAAAATAGAGACAATGGAGATAAGAGCTTTGTAACAGTTCCTTCATCAACAGTTCATCCAAGAAATATTTATATGGAAGGAAGCACATCAGCATTACGTGAAACACATTTACACCAAGATAATGAAAAACCAAACTGTTTAGAAGAAGAAAGAACAACAATTAATTATAAAGATATAGAGAAAAGAAAAGAATTATTAGAAAGACTTGAAATAATAGAAGCCAAGATTCAAGAGATTGAAAGCCACACAGGTCATGATGAAAGATGCATAAATGATTGTATAGAAGGTGATGAAAAATCTGACGAATTAAAAGGTGAGGCAGATATGACTGAAGAAATAGGAGATACAAAATTACAATTACCAGATTTATATTCACAAAGATCAACTATATTAACAGAATTAGGTGTTAATGAGAAAACAGCAGTAAAAGAAATAGAAGATGACGAATTTCAAATAGGAATGCCAAGAAGGCCAAGATAAAAAACTGGAGGAGTAAAAAAATGGAAAAAAATATTTTAATAGGAAATGCATGGCCATATGCAAATAGTTCATTACATTTAGGACATATAGCTGCACTAATGTCAGGAGATTTATTAGCAAGATACTATAGATTAAAAGGTGATAATGTAATGTTTGTTTCAGGTTCTGACTGTCATGGAACGCCAATAACAGAAAGAGCTAGAAAAGAAGGAAGAACACCTAAAGAAATTGCAGATAGTTATGATAAAGAATTTAGAGAAGTGTTCAACAAATTTAATTTTTCATATGACTTGTTTTCAAGCACAGACACAGACTATCATAAAGAACATGTTAAAACATTGTTTAAGAAATTATATGATAACGGATATATATATGAAAAAATCGAACCACAATGCTATTGCCCACAATGTAATAAATTTTTAGCTGATAGAGAAGTTGTGTTAAATTGCCCTGAGTGTGGTGAAGAAACAAAAGGAGATCAATGTGATAATTGTCTACATGTTCCAACTTCAGAAGAATTAATAGGTGGAAAATGCATAGTTTGTGGAAGTAAAACTATAGAAAAAAATAACAAAATATTATATTTAGGATTACCAAAATTCCAAGAGCAAATTGAAGAACATACAGAAAAAGTAAAAAATAATTGGAGAGTAAATGCAAGAAATGAAACAGAAAAATACTTAAAACAAGGATTACTTGAAAGAGCTGTTACAAGAGATATAACATGGGGAGTTGAGATACCAGTAGAAGGCTATGAAGATAAAAGAATGTACGTATGGATTGATGCTGTTCTAGGATATCTTACAGACACAATGAAAGTATGTGAAGAAAAAGGAATTGATTGGGAAGATTTTTGGAAAAAAGACAGAAATAACAAAATTTATATGTGCCATGGAAAAGATAATATAGTATTTCATAGCATAATACTAAATGC
>CAKPDW010000068.1 GCA_934149115.1 uncultured Clostridia bacterium | reverse complement strand
TTAAATCAAATAAATAACGGAACTCAGAAGTTATTAACAGGTATTGTAAGGTCTGGGGATTATTCTTATGATTCACAGAAATATGCTGCAATTGGTAATGATCCTTCAAAGTATAGTAAAGTAAATTCAATAACTTTGACAGGTACTTATGTTTCTTCTGATGGAACAAGAACAGAGATAAATAAAAATGTTGATTTGAATATGGATTGGTATGGAACTACTAAGGCGGAGTTTACAGATTTAGAACAATTAAAGGACAATACTAATGTTGTTGATGAGGAAAATCAAAAGGCTGTGTTTGATTTTGATATTGGTATGCAAGAGACAAGGAATGAGTTATTTTTATCAAAGGCTTATTTAGAGGGAACTATTCCTCAATTAAATGGATATGATCCAGTAAGTGTTGAGATGGTTAACGAAGATGTTAATTTTACATATGATAATAATACAAAAAAATTTACTGTAACAAGAGAAGCAGTGTTAAATGATAATGGTACTATAAGAAATCAATGTTATGATAATTCATATAATTCTGCAAGATGTAATAAATTCCAATTAAGAGTGTCATATCCATTAGAGGCTTATAATGTAACTGGAGCTGATACTGTTGAGTTAAAAATACCTGTTCAAGGGTATTATGAAGGATATAATAATCCAAATAGTGAATTTGATAATCCATATAAATCAAATGTTGCTACAGGAACGATAGTTTTAACTTTTTCAAAACCAACTGGAACTGTTGCAAGATTTAATGTAACTGTTGGAGAATATGTAAATAACCCATCAGGAAGATATTTAGTTTCAAAAAAGAATGTTTTAAAAATATATAATGGAATTTCTACAGAAGAAAATGATGATACTTATATTGTTAAATGGTATGGTTCTACAGGAAGTTCAGGTCAAAGAGATGGAATGATAATGAAAGAAACTAAAGATGGTGAGACTCAGGTTTCAGATCAATTTATAAAGGCAGATTCATCTACAGAATCTATGGAAAATTTAACAAGTAATATTGGAATTTATTTTGGAAATCCAACTAATTTATTAGGGGAAAATGGATGGATTAAGGTTTATGATGATGAGACAGAAATATTATTACATGAATTTAATAATAGTGACTGGAGAAAATATTCATTAAATAATCCATATAAGTATGATGTACCAGTAAAACATATAAAGATTGTAACAAGTGAGACAAATGCTAGTTCATCAATTGATGTGTATAATGTAAAAAAATTAGATGATGAATATATTACAACAAATTATGATAGAGAACAATTTGATAATTTAAAATATATTAAATCAACATTAACAGGTTATGTTGGTGAGGATTATATAAATACAGATACTGATAATGCAAATTATGAGGCTCCTTTTTCAATTGCTAAAATAGACTTGAGTAAAAATACAATTTCAACACAGGAAACAGAGAAAAATATGCAAATAAGAATTGAGGCGGTTGGAGATGAAAAGTCAAATCTTGATAAATGGCTAAATGGTACATTTTTAGTAAAATTACCAAAAGATATTATTGATATTGATATAAGCTCAGTTGATAGTAGTGATTCAAATGTTGTAATTAATAGTTATGAAACTTATGAGAATAATGGTGAAAGATTTATAAAAATAATTACATCAAATGAAGATGCAAGAAGTTATATGTTAACAATTAATTGTGATATTACACCAGATCCTCGTAAAGAGACAGTAAGTGAAAATTTTGAGCTTTATGCAAGTAATGAAAATGCAGTTGATTATTATAATTCTGTTGCAGATGTGTATGATGTAAATGATAATTTGAATACTACAGAAATGGTTAATAAGTCAACAAAAGCAATAAGTTTGGTTTCTCCAAATAGTTTGTTAACAAATCAAATGGCAACAAATTATGATGATAAAGGAAGTGTTGCTATTGCACCTCAAATAGCGGTTGTAGATAAGGAAAGAAGAAGTGCAACAGTAAATGTTGAAGTAAATAATAATTATTCAAGTACAATTAGTGAAGTAAAAATATTGGGAAGAATACCATTTGAAGGAAATAAATATACTATAAATGGCAGTGATATGGGTTCTACTTTTACTGCTACAATGACTGATGATGGAATTAAGTTGCCAGAGAATTTACAAGGTATAGCGAAAATTTATTATACAGAAAATGGAGAGGCTTCTAATGATTTAAGTAATGAAGAAAATGGATGGACACAGACACCAACAGATTATTCAAAAGTAAAAAGTTATTTAATAGATTTTGGAAATCATCAGTTAGCAAAAGGTGAAAAACAGGTTATTACATATGATATAAATATTCCACAAGGATTGGAATACAATGAGGTTGCATATAGCCATCATGCTGTATACTTTAGTTTAGATACTACAGATGGAAAATATAGAACACAAACTGAACCAAATAAAGTTGGCTTTATGATTGCTAAAAAATATGATTTAGAGTTAACAAAATATCAGAAAAATAAGGATAACATAGTTAATGGCGCAACATATGCGATTTACGAAGATGGACAAGAAGAAAAAAGAACAAGGGTAACAGGACATGATGGAAAATTAAGTTTAACAGGATTATATATTGGAAAAACATATGTTGTAAAAGAGATAAAGAGTCCTAATGAATATGAATTAAATGAAGAAGTAGTAAAATTTACTACTTCTGAGAATGATGGAAAAATATCTGTAGAAAAAATTGAAGGAAACGTAAAAAATATACAGGCTATACAACCTAATGAGAATGATGGATATAAAGTTCAGGCTGAGGTTGAGGATGAAATTAAGGCTAATTTGAAAATAATAAAAACTGAAAAGGATACGGATGTACCTGTAGCAAGAGTAAAGTATAAAATAACTGGAAGTGGATTATCTGAAACAGGTAGAATAATAACAACAAACAGAAATGGTGAAACTTCAATTAATGGATTAAAAATAGGAGAGGAATATACATTAAATGAAGTTAAATCTGAAGGTTATTATGTAGAAAAAAATCCAATAAAATTCATAATAACAAATGAGGATGGGGGATATAAAATAAATATATCAGAAGGAACGCTAAAAGAAGGTTCAATTATAGAAGAAAATAATATACCAATTGCGATTGTAAAATTAGAGGATGAAAAGATACCTACATATAATCTGGAAATATCAAAAATTAAAAGAATTGTTGATACTGTTGTATCAGATGATGAAATTAAAGCAAAAGCTGAACAGGTTTTAGCAAGTGAGGATACTGTTTATTTAGCTGGTGCAAAATTCAAATTATATAAAGCTGGTAAAGATTTAGGAAATTATGTGACAGATGAAAATGGAAAAGTAACTATTTCAAATTTATATGAATATTTAGAAGGAAAAGATGAGGATGCAGTGTATACTTTAAAGGAAATAGGGGTTCCAGAAGGATATTCAAAAATTAAAGATATAACATTTAAAGTTGATGCTTCAATAGGTGAGTTAAAATTAATAAATGTTAATGGTAAGAATGAATTATATACGGTTGATGGAAATACAGTAAAATTAATAATAGAAGAAAGTCCATCTTTTAAGTTGATAAAGAAAGATGCTGATACGAAACAACCATTAGCTAATATAAAATTTGCAATATATAACAGAGATAATGGAAAAGCAGAGCCTGCTACAGATAATAAAGGTGAAATAATAGGAAATAAAGAGGTTATAAATGGAAAAGAGTATTATATAGTATCTACTGATGAGAAAGGAGAGATAACAGCAGATTTACCACAAGGTTTGTATAAAATAGTTGAAGTCCAAGCACCAGAAAAATATGATTTGTCTAATTCAACATATTATTTTAGAGTTGGAAATCCAGAAAATATGGAGAAAGAAACTAAAGCGATTTGGGGAACGACCTTTCAAAATGAAGAAAATAAATCTAATAGTGTAAGTTCAGTGATAGGTACTTCAGATGGAGGATATGTAGTAGGAGGTAATTTTAGAAGAAGTAGTATTGATTTAGGAAATGGAGTAATTTTAACGAATAGTGATACGGATGGTACTAATGGAATGATAATAAAATATAGTGCAGATGGAGAATGTGAATGGGCAAAAGGACTAGAAGCAGGTCGTGATAATGTTTACATAAATGCAATAACTGAGAGCAGTGATGGAGGAATAATTGCAGTAGGACAGTTTGCTGGAGATATAGAATTGGAAAACGGAGTAATTTTAACTGATAAAGGTGAATTTACTGGAATGATAATAAAGTATAGTGCAGATGGAGAAATTGAATGGACAAAAGATGTTGGAGGAGATGGTGAGGAGGATGTTATAAATACTGTAGTAGAAACAACTGATGGTGGATTTACAATAGGTGGGTATTTTGACTCAAGCAGCATAGATTTAGGAAATGGAGTAAGTTTAACGCATAAAGGTAAATATGATGGAATGATAGTAAAGTATAATGCAAAAGGAGAATGTGAATGGGGAAAGGTAGTAGCAGGTAGTTATTATGACGTTATAGACTCAGTAGCAGAGACCAGTGATGGTGGAATTGTTGCAGTGGGATATTTTTCAAGTATTAGTATAGAATTAGATAATGGTGATATTTTAAAAAATGAAAATGATGATTATACTTATACTGATGTGGATAATGGAATGATAATAAAATATGATAAAAATGGAAAAATTGAATGGAGTAAAGCATTAGGATATGGATATGCTAATTCGGTAACAGTTTGCAGTAATGGAGAAATAATAGTAGGTAGTTCTATGGGTTTAATAAAATATACTGCAGAAGGAAAAGACCAATGGAAAAAAGAAATAAAAAAGTGGGGAAAAAATATATTTGCAATTTTATCAGTTTCTGTGACAAGTGATGGAGGAATAATTGCAGGAGGAAATCTTGAAAATGAAAGTATCGAATTAGAAAATGGAACAACAATAATCAATAATGGTGAAGTAGATGGAATGCTGATAAAGTATAGTGAAAGCGGAGAAATAGAATGGGCAAAAGGAATAGGTGGTAGTAAGGATGATTATATAAAATCAGTTGCAGAAAGTAGAGATAAAGAAATAATAGTTGGGGGAAATTTCAAAAGTGAAAATATTAATTTAGAAAATGGAATAAATTTAACTAATAATGGATATAGTAACGGATTTGTATTAAAGTTCACTAATGAAATTGATGCTCCAGAAATGCAAGAATTAACAGTAGAAAATAAGAGAAAAGAATTTAAAATTACAACTGATGTTGAGGAAGTAGATGGAGTAAAAGGAGGTTCTATTTCAGGAGAAGATGAAAAACCATATGAAACAGTTAAATATGGAGACACATCTACAAAGGAAATAAAAATGATTCCTGATGAAAATTATGAAATTGTAAAAATAACGGTAAATGGAGAAGATTATCCATTTACTGTAAATGATGATGGTAGCTATACAATGCCAATGTTTACTAATATGATAGAAGATAAAAAAATTGTTGTGAAATATGTAGCAAAAAATGGAAAAATTACGATTAATAAAGTTGATAGTAATACAAAATCTAAATTGCAAGGGGCATCATTTAGATTAGAACAGATAGAAAAAGAAATAGAAAATTTGATTGAAAGAATTAACAATGTTGAGAAACAATACGTGAATACAGATGTTACGCTTCATGAGCCATATCAAATGGCACAGGAATATTTTAAGAAAAATGAAGATGGAATTTATGAAGCAACTAATAGTGGATCATATAAAAAGAATTTAGATAATACGGAATCATTGACTAATACGCTTGCACATTCTATGGTTGTTGTACCATCAGGTACTGGAAATGAAAAAAATTGTATACAGTTCAAATTGTCATGTGAAAACCTACAAAAAGATGATATGATATATGCATATTGCACAACAACGTCTAATATGTCAGATATTACTTCAAGTGAAGGTAGATTTCTAAGTATAAATGAAAATCAACATGATAAAGTTTATAAGACACCAGTGTTAGATGGAGAAAATGCATATTATATTCATTTCTTCTATCAAAAGGGAAATACAGTAACTAGTGATGACAAAGTTGAAATATATGACTTTCAGATATATAAAGTTGATGGAAAGTTTCCAGAAGGCTATGAACAAGTTTGTAAAAAGATTAATGGCGATTTACAAGGACCATATCAATCTAATGCAGAATATTTTAAACAAAATGAACAAGGAAAATATGAGGCGACAAATAGTGGGGCATATAAAAGAAAAGTTGATAATACGGAAGCATTAGTAAATACTAGAGCATCTTCTTTAGTTGTTGTGCCATTAGGTGGAAAGGTTGGAAAGTATTGTGTTAAATTAAATCTATCAATTAACAACCTTGCACAAGATGATATGATGTATGTATATTGTTCGGAATCTTCTAATCCACCTGATATAACGTCAACAGTAGGAAGAATTGTTTGTGAAAATAATGATAAGACAAATAAAAATTATTATACAGCAATGTTAGATGCTGGAAAAACATATTATATTCATTTTGTGTATATAAAAGGAAGTACATCAACAAGTAATGATAAAGTAGAGATAAATAATATCGATTTATACAAAGTTGAACAACCATTATATGCTGATTCAAAAGATATGGAGAAATATGAGTCATCAAATAAAGGTATAAATAATTCAGCTTCAAATGCTTATATACCAATTGATTTAACTAATACTAAAGGAAAAAGTAATTTAATTGTGAATGCTCAAATTTCAAGTGAAGAAAATCATGATTTTGGTTATGCAATAGTGACAGAAAGTGAAACTAGACCAAGTTTTGATGAGATTGAAAATGGATTGTTATATATATCAGGAAATAAAGAAGCACAAGATTATAATACTATACTAGAAGGTGGAAAGAAATATTATTTGCATTTTGGATATTATAAAGATGAAAGTGGTAATTCAGGTGAGGATATATTTACTATAAATAGTGTTAATACAATAGAAGAAACGCCAGAATTTTATAATACAACAGTAGAGTCAAATATAGATGGTCAAGCGATTACTCAGATTCCATTTGGTAAGTATAGGATTATAGAGACGAAGGCTCCAGATGGATATTTGTTGAATGAGGAGCCTACTGAGATTGAGTTTAGGAGTGGTGAGGATGCTGTTCATGAGTTTACGATTGAGGATGTTGCTAAGTCTAAATTGATTGTTCATCATTATATTAAGGGTACGAC
>CAKPDW010000067.1 GCA_934149115.1 uncultured Clostridia bacterium | reverse complement strand
CAAGCACATTACCAGGAACAAACGACTGGGATAAAGATCCATTTGAGCCAGTAAACACACAACAATCAGCAAGCACACTACCAGGAACAAACGACTGGGATAAAGATCCATTTGAGCCAGTAAATACACAACAATCAGCAAGCACATTACCAGGAACAAACGACTGGGATAAAGATCCATTTGAGCCAGTAAACACACAACAATCAGCAAGCACATTACCAGGAACAAACGACTGGGATAAAGATCCATTTGAGCCAGTAAATACACAACCAAAACCAAACACAACATCAAGCTCAAATAACTGGAATGATGATCCATTTGAACTAAATCCCAAATCACAAGAAACATTAAGTAGTACACAAATGAATCCACAACTTAATAATTCACAACAATATCAAGAAATACCAAATAATAAAAAAGAAGAAAAAGTTGCTCCATATGCACCAAACCCAGAAAAAGCAGAAACATTACAAAAAATTGAAGAAAACAGAATATATACAACAGGAAGTCTAAATTCAATATTAACAAAAGACAAGAAAATAGTAGCATTTGTAGGAGCTAGTAAAAGTGGAACATCATTCTTAATAAATAATTTAGGATGTTTATTCTCATCAATAGGAATAAAAACAGCAATATTAGATATGACAAAAAATAAAAATTCATACTATATATATACAAACAATGATGAAAAATTGAGAAATATAGCATACACATCAATAGAAAACTTAGAAAAAGGAATAGCAGAAGGAATAAATATTGACAGAAACCTAAGCGTATATACTACAGTACCAAACGATGGAAAAGATTACTCCAACGGAGAAACAATCCTATCAACTCTAATACAAAATGAATCATTAGTATTAATAGATTGTGATTTTGAAACAGATCCAAGCTATTTTGCAAATGCACAAGAAATATACTTAATACAATCAATGGATATATTGACAATTCAACCATTAACAGCATTTTTAAGAGAATTAAAAACAATGGGAATACTTGATCCAGAAAAGTTAAGAATAGTAATAAACAAAGAAATAAAAGTAAAAAATTTAACAAGTAAAGCAATAATTGGTGGAATGTCATTTTATAATGATCCAGCAATGTCATATATGACAGAACTATTTAACAAAGAAAAGATAAGAGCATGCACAATACCATTTGATGAAAATGTATATTCAAAATATTTAGAAGAAGTAGTAAATTGTGTAATAACAATAAACGGATACAGTAAAAATTTCATGAATAATTTAAAATTATTAGGAAATATGGTATACCCACTACTAAGTAAACAAACATATTCATCAAAGAACACAGTAGAATCAAATTATGGAAATAATTTTTCGACAGAGATGAATAATACATTAAATCAAATGAAAAATAAATATTAAAAGTAAGAGGTGAAAAAGGTGGCACTAATACCAATAGTTGTGTTGATTGTAATCATAGGAATCCTGATAGGTTATAATCTAAATATCAAAAAGAAATTAACCACATTTAATAATGTATCATCAAAAATAAACAAATTAAACGCATTACAGGATTTTATGAATATAACAGGAGAAGATTTACCTGTTGATGAAAAATTAAAGAAAATAAATGAAGTATTAATAGATAGATTTGAAATTAAATATTCAACAATAGTAGTCTTTGACGGTGCCGAATATGTACTAAAAGCCTCAAATACAGATGAAAAATATTGGAACAATTTAACAAATTTACAAACAGAAGAAGTATTTAAAGACAGTATAAATACAGCAACACCCAAATATATTACAATAGATTCAGAAGAAGAAAAATTGCCATATCAAAAAATAGATTTTTCAAGAGCAAAATCAGCAATGTTCTTTCCACTATATATAGATAACATATATATAGGATATTGGATAATAGAAAGTTCAGTAATACATGCATTTGATGATATAGATACAACATTATTAGAAGTAATAAAGGATGATATAGTAGCCATACTAAAAACAGTATCATATCAAACAGCAATGGAAAGTATAGTAAGAACAGATCAATTTACAGGACTATATTCAGCAGAATATTTATATGGACAAGCAAAAGCAACAGTTGATTCAGAGCCAATATCAACAGTATTAATGTTCAGAATAACGAACATAGAAGAAATAAACACAAAATATTCAAGAATAACAGGAAACAATGTAATAATATCATTAGCAAATTGGGCAAAAACATGTATAGCATCAACAGATATATTTGTTAGATATATGGGACCAAAATTTGTAATAGTATACATTGGTCAAAACGAGGACGAAATAATAGAAAAAGTAAAATCACTAAAACAAGACCTTGAAGATACACAAGTAGAATACATAAATGAACAAACATACGAAAAATCATTAGTACGACCAACAGTGAATTTTGCAATAGGAAAATACTATAAAGGAACAGGAATAGAAAAAGTAACTAAAAAACTTGAAGAATATTTAGACAGAGCAGATAAAAAAGAACATAATATAAATTTTATATAAAAGGAGATTATTAAATGGATTTTGACAAGACAATGAGTTTTAAAGTAGAAAGAGACTCAAATTTAGAAGCAAAAGAAATAATGAAAAAAGTGTATCAAGCACTAGTTGAGAAAGGATACAATCCAATCAACCAAATTGTTGGATATATACTATCAGGAGATCCAACATATATAACAAGCCATAATGATGCAAGAAATTTAATACGTAAAGTAGAAAGAGATGAATTGTTGGAAAAAATGGTAAAAAATTATATTGGATTAGATAAAGACATATGAGAACATTAGGAATAGATTATGGAGATAGTAGAGTAGGACTAGCTATTTCAGATGCCATAGGAATAACAGCACAAGGACTAGAAACAATTCATCACAAAGGAAATGATAAGTTAGTACTAAAAAGACTAGACGAAATAATGGAAAAATACGAAATAGACACAATAGTAGTTGGAAAACCACTAAATATGAATGGAACAGCAACAGAAAGAGTAGAAGTAACAAACAAATTCATTCACAAATTAAAATGCAAATACAATAAAATAAAAATAGACACAATAGACGAAAGACTAACAACTGTTGCAGCACATAGAACGATGAATGATTTAAATATAAATCCACACAAAAAGAAAAATTTAGTGGACACAATATCAGCAGTATACATACTAGAAATGTATATGAATAAAAATAAATAGTTTTTAATATTGTATTTACAATTTATATAAATTGAAAGGAGAAAAAATATGGATAACGAAGAAACAAAAACACCAGAAATGGGAGAGGAACTAGATAATATAATAATACTAAATGATGAAGACGGAAATGAAGTTCAATTTGAATTTCTTGATTTAATAGAATATGATGAAGAAGAATATGTTATATTACTACCAGTAGAAGAATCTTCAGAAGACGAAGTAGGAGAAGTTGTAATACTAAAAGTAGAACAAACAGAATCAGAAGATGAAGAATCATATGTAGGAGTAGAAGACGAAGAAATACTAAATAAAGTATTTGAAATATTCAAAGAAAAATTCAAAGATGAATTTAATTATGTAGATGACGATAATAACAAAGAATAAGCTACAATAAAGAGAGAGCGTAGCTCTCTCTTTATTAATATAATAGGAAAGTCATGCTGACTTTTCTATTATATTAATAATTACACAGAAAATTTATTTTATAGAGAAACATAAAGAGTAGAGTAAAAACTGGAAAACTTTAGAATATATTCTAAAAAAACTACATAGAAGGAGGAAGATGAAATGGTAGGAATGCTAAGTTATCTAATATCATTTTTAGGTATACTTTTTTGGGGATTTAGAGTAGTAGTAGTCTTTTGTGCAACAATGGAAATAGACTTTATGGTAACACCAATTAATCTAAATCTAGAAATAGCATTATTATTTGTATCAATACCATGTTTTGCATTAGTGCTAAAAAGAAATTTAGCAGGAGCATTTGTATATTTCATAGCATTTACAGCATATTTTGGAAATGACCTATATAGATGCTTAACAACAAATACAGGAAGTATGGAAACAATATTAATAGATGCACTTGGAGTAATATTACCACTAATGTCACTAATAGATATAGCAGTAAATAAAGACAGAATGGGAACATCAGAAGACAAGAAAACAGTGTGGTTCTATGGAAACAAAGAATATGACAGAAAATTAGACGAAAGAGCTGATAAAAATAATTATAGAACATAAAACAAGCCCACCAAGGATAACCTTGATGGGTTTGTTTTTGAAAGATATTCATTAACTATTTGTTATTTTTTTTGGCTTCCTCACAATAGTATCGGAAAAAGTCCCATACTATGGTACATGGCCTCTGCAGACGTAACATCTGTTCAGAATCACTACCAAATACCTTGTAAAGAATAAATGGCACATCCTGAGTACTGGTTACATCTTCATTGATTTTAATACTGTAAATTTTTGGAATCAAATCACAAAGTTTTTCAGCATTGAAATTGTGTCCTGGTGGGAAAGTATTTCTCAAATGTTCCATATGAGAAGAAAGTGATTCCCGAGGAATACAACCTCTGTACTCAACACCACCTGAAACATAAGTTAACATGATGTGATCTTTCATATCTAGTCCCTCCTGAAATTTAATAAAATGTTAACGAGTTACTAGCATGTAACCTTAAATTTAAGGAAAAATAGGTTACAAAATACTAACAAAAAATATTATAACACGAAAACACTTAAAAATCTAGTGTTTTCAAGTAAAAATAAAATAAAGTATTCATAAAATCGACATAATATGATATAATAATCAAGTAATTTATGGAATAACTAAGAGAGGAGATAATAATATGAAAGTACCATTGAGATTTCAAAGCACAGAATATGATTGTGGAACAACAACATTTATAAATGCACTAGCATATTTATTTGAAAGAGAAGAAATACCAGTAACATTATTAAAAGAAATACACCAATATACATTAGATGCAAAAGGAAAAACAGGCATAATAGGAGAAGGTGGAACGTCACATGAAGCAGTAGAAAAATTAGTAGAATGCATAACTGAATATGAGAAGAAAAACATATTACCAGTAAAATGTCAATTATTAAGAGGAAAAGAAGTAACACTAGAAAAAATGGAAGAATGTATAAAAAATCACGGAGTAATAATAATAAGATGTTACTTAGAAGTAGAACATTATGCACTAATAACAAACATAGAAAATGGTAAAGCATATATATTTGATCCATATTATTTAGAAGAAAACTATTATGAAACTGAAGACGACAAAGAAGTGAAAATAGTTGTAGATAATCATTTTACCTATAATCGTATAATAAAAGAAGAAAGATTATTTGAAGAAAATAAAAAAGATTTCTCATTATTAATCGGAGAAAAACGAGAAGCAGTATTAATAAATAGAAAATAAAAATATATGAGGTACAATATTTATGAGTTATATTGAAGATAATAAAAAAGCATACAACATGTTAGCAAAAGAATATGATGAAAGAAAACACGAAATTGGAGACGAGTTTTGGATAAACATATATGACAACCTAAATTTAAAAAGTAAGGAAAACTACAATATTTTAGAAATAGGACCAGGCAATGGAAGAAATATTGGAATCCTACAAAGATATAACGAAAAATTCAATATAACAACAATTGAACTATCTGAAAAATTATGTGAAATCATTAAAAAGAAATATCCAAAAGTACACGTAATTAATGATAATATCTTAGATTTTAAACAACAAGGAAAAAAATTTGATTTTATTATTGCTATCGCACTAATCCATTTATTTCCATATGAAGACGCCAAAAAAGTAATGAAATTAATAAAAAATATACTTATAGATGATGGTTATCTGTTAATAGGAACAACAATGAATAAAGAAGAATCAGAAGGATATTATGAAAAAGAAGATTATTCAGGAAAAATAAAAAGATTCAGACACAAATACACAAAAGAATCATTTGAAAAACTATTAAAAGAGAGCGGATTCAAAATAGTTAAACCATACATAATAGAAGAAAAAGATAGAGATAAAACATGGTATGACATAGTAGTAAAAAAAGATATATAACCATAAAACAAGATAAAAGCAAGTGATTTTAAATAATCACTTGCTTTTATGTTAACTCGTATGATAAAATATCAAATATAAAAAATTACACAAATGTAAATACATATATAAGCAATATAATAAATATATACTTTACACACATTATAGAAAATAGTATAGATGTTCCAAGCTTTGTAAAAAACATTGAAAAAAACATGAAAATATTATCAGATAATGAAATAAAAGAAGAAAAATTCGGAACAAAACATTTAAAAAACATTAAAGGAAATATAGAATTTGACAACGTAAATTTTGAATACAACAATTCTAAATTTGCATTAAAAAACATTACATTTAAAATAGAACCAAATAAAAAGACAGCATTAGTAGGAAAAAGTGGTTCAGGAAAAACAACAATAATGAAATTAATATTACACTACTATGATAACTATAAAGGAAGCATAAAAATAGACAATATTGATTTAAAAGAATTAGACAAAGAATCAATAATTAATAACATATCTGTTGCATACCAAGATCCATTTATCTTTAACTTAAGTATAAAAGATAACATCCTATTATCAAACGAAAATGCCACAGAAGAAGACTTTATAGAAGCATGTCAAAAAGCTAAATTAGACGAATTCGTATTAAATATGCCAGAAGGATATAACACAATAATAAATGATAAATCAACAAATTTATCAGGAGGTCAAAAACAAAGAATAGCAATAGCAAGAGCAATCATAAAAAAATCAAAAATAATTTTATTTGATGAACCAACAAGCGCCCTAGATAAAGAAAACGTTAAATATATAAAAGAATTAATAAACGAACTAGCAAAAGACAAAACAATTATTGTAGTCAGTCACGATATGCAGTTAATAAAAGACTTTGACGAAATAATATACATAAATAACGGAATAATAAAAAATTACAAATAACTAATCATGATTTTTTATATATAGGGATTCAAACAATGATGTTAAGGTTAGTGTAATGTTAATAAATAACGATATATGGCTTACTCAAAATTTGATTGCAGAATTATTTGGTGTAGGAAGAAGTACAATAACTGAACATATTAATAATATATTAAATAGTGGTGAACTTGATGAAAATAACACCGTCGGAAAAACCGACATTGATAATTC
>CAKPDW010000066.1 GCA_934149115.1 uncultured Clostridia bacterium | reverse complement strand
ATGTAGTACCAATAAGTTATGTATATTCAGCAATTATAACTGCAATATTCTCTGTTATAGTAAATAAAGTAATACATTTTGTATTAAAGAAAATAGATATGATAGAAAGTTTGAAAAGTGTAGAATAATGAAAATAATTATTGATTCAAGAATGAGAAAAATTGAAAAAGAATATTTATCTGAATATGGAGAACTAATAGAATTGCCATATCAATCATCTGTATATGATGAGATTTCTTCACATCCAGATATATTCTTTTGCAAAATAAATAATAAAATTTTTAGTGCTCCAAATGTGGAGGTTTCAAAAAAGATTTATTGTGAAGCGGGGCAAGATAA
Source organism: uncultured Clostridia bacterium (assembly GCA_934149115.1). Lineage (GTDB taxonomy): Bacteria > Bacillota > Clostridia > TANB77 > CAG-508 > UMGS1994. The sequence goes on along the minus strand of CAKPDW010000066.1, from coordinate 6,887 downwards.
TGTTGAATTAGAATATCCATTTGATATTAGGTATAATGTATGTCAAATAGGTAATAGTGTAATACATAATTTTAAATACACAGATAAAAAGATTTTAAATTATGCAAAAGAACAAGAGTTAAAATTAATTCAAGTTCAACAGGGATATTCAAAGTGTAGTATATGTCCAACTTCAGATAAATCATGTATAACATCTGATGAGGGAATATATAAAAAATTGAAGCAAGAAGATATAGATGTGTTATTAGTAAAAGAAAATATAAATTTACTTGATAAAAATGGTTTTAAAACGAAGATGAAAGGATTTATAGGTGGAGCTACTGCTGTGCTTAAAAATAAATTTATTGTATTTGGAGATAGTTGCAAGTTATCAAATAAAGATATTTTACAGGAACATATACAAAAATATAATTTAGAATTAGTGGATTTTAAAAAGCTAGAAATAGTGGACTATGGAGGAATAGTTGTTATAGAATGATAATTGAAAAAATTAGCTAAGTGTAGTATAATAGGTATAGTATAACTTTATTAACTGTTAATATAATCGCATCGAAAGGAGAACAAAGATGAGAGTATTTTTTGTTATTGCAACTATATTGTTCGTGATTATTATGGCAGATAAACTGCTTAGTAAATCAAAATTTTTCGGAACAATATTAACAGTGGTGTTGGTCATAATAGGACTAATACTGATTGTGCAAATCTGTACTAATCAGATTACAGGAGTGTTCTATATAATATTAGGACTGATTTTAGGCTATTTAGGAATATTATTATTCCAATTATTAGCAAATTGGTAGTTATAAAGAACACAAGAGCGGTAATTATTTTTAATTACTGCTTTTCTTTAACTTTAATGATAAATCTCCAGTTATACTGGGGGTTGGTTATATTCGAAAATATAAAGATAATTGCTAATTGACAAATGACTGATGATGATGTAAAATAATTATGTTACTTATAGAAATAGCATATACATTAGGAGGGAAAATATCATGAAACAGTTTGAATTTATTTTTGGAACGAAGGCTGTTGTTTTGTTGTCAAGTGCACTGAGAGTATCTCGGACGTATGGGATTGACTACATTGATGAGAGGATGATGTTAATTACATTTGCAGCAGAGTATGATAGTTGCTTGTATAAGTATTTCCAAAAGAATGGTAGAAGTGAGAAAGATATTGAAGATGGTATCTATGCTTATTGTACTGAATGCTTAGAAGCAGACTATTTAGATGAATATGGATTTGGAGATGAAGATGAAGATGACTATGAATATGATTTGGAGGGTGAAATTCCAAAATCATCTGAATTGTTTTGTATCGATATGAAATATTTAAACGGTGATGTAACAAGACTTGTTTTATCTGTCGAATGTTGGGAAATAATTCTTAAAGCAGCAGAAATTGCTAAAAACTCTTATTCTACTAATACAGTAGATCCTGAGCATATATTAGCAGCAATTGCAGAATTATTGCCGGAAGAATTTTATTTGTTATTTAACTTATGTATGGGAGAAGAACTTTATAAATATAATTTTGACTCAGAAGTATCGGTTTATCCGGAAGAAGGTGAAACAGGTATGTTAACGATTCCTAAGAAGTTAGCTGGATGTCTGACGGTGTTAAATGACAAATATTCTCCAGACGAGCAGTATTGCAAAATCTGTGGCAGAGATGATGAAACTGAAGAACTGGTAACAATATTATCTAAAGCAACTAAGAAAAATGCTATCTTAGTCGGAGAACCAGGTGTAGGTAAGACAGCTATTGTCGAGAAATTCACTTGGAATATTGTCCATGGTAACTGCCATCCAAAATTCAAAGATTCAAAAGTATTGGCACTTGATGTTACAGGCATTGTAGCTGGTACTAAGTATCGAGGAATGGCGGAAGAAAGATTCCAGCTCTTGGTTAAGTTCTTGGACAAACACCCTGAATGTATCTTATTTATTGATGAGATTCATGATGTTGTTGGTGCAGGAGCTTGTACAGAAGGAGAACTGGATTTATCCGATTCATTAAAACCAATTCTGGCTCGAGGAACTACGCAGGTTATTGGCGCAACTACAGTTGAGGAGTACGAAAGATACTTTTCAAAAGATGGTGCCATGAAACGTCGTTTTGAGAAAATTGATGTAAAAGAACCGAAGTTAGGCGAGGTATATGACATGATAAAGAACCAAATCACGTATTTGGAAGAATATCATAAAGTTACTATTTCAAGAGAAGTTATTGACTTTGCTTTACTGAATGCAGCATGCTTTAAGCATACTACAATGAATCCAGACAGAACATTGGATGTTATTGATCGGTCAATGGCGTATGCTGAGTTGCAGAACAAAGAAACTGTTGAAAAAGAAGATGTTCTCAAAAACTTTGCTATTAATAGAAAGTTATTTGATAATATGCCTATTGCTCAGAAACGTGCAACGGCATATCATGAAGTTGGACATGCATTAGTGAACTTGTTCGCTCCAGAACTAAAGAACAGTTTAATTTTACAAAGCATTTCCATTATGCCTGCAGATGGCTATCTTGGAATTACTGTATGGGAATACAATGAGGATACGGTTATCCCAAGTACCAGAGAGTACTACATTCAGTATATTGCGTCACTGTTAGCTGGCAGGAGAGCAGAAAAAGTTTATACTAAAACAATTTCATCAGGAGCCTCTAGTGATTTACGAAAGGCCTCAAAGATTGCCAAAGATATGGTAACGAAATGGGGTCTGGAGGATTTTGATAAAAGAGTATGGTATAAACCAGCGCCGAATGACGGAGAGTATGCTTTTTTGACAACTCGAACAACGAACAAGGTAGATGCGGCAATTGACAAGATTCTGAAAGAAGCACAGGATTATGCTGATTTAATTATCAGTAGTCACAGAAATGAAATGGAGATTCTTGTAAAGGAACTTGTTGATAATGGTATTGTACCAAAGCCGAAAATTGATAAAATCTTGAAAGAGGTAAAGCCATCAAAGCCAGCAATTGAAATCTATTCTGTAAATGATGTTAAAGGTGCGAAAAGATAATGATTTTGGCACGTAAACTCCAAACGAGCACTACATTTGTAGTGCTCGTTTTGTAGTGCAATTACGTTTTGTTGATATTAACTTTTATGGAGCACAGTGTGCTCCTCTACATTATTTTTTAGTTGTCAAAACTAATTTATGATTGACATAAAATGCTAATCATTATATAATGTCAAAACAAGGCAATAGCCACTTTAGAACTATAAATACATCACATACAACGAAAGGAATGAGCATGATGAAAAAAGATGTAACTAATAATTTTGATTTGAAGCCATATGACATATTGGAAATCTGTGGGAAAATTGTCAAAGTCGTAACAAGAAAGGAAGTAAAGTATTATAGTAGAGAAGGTGTTTTATTAGGCAAATGCAAAATAACTGAGCTTGAAGATGATACTTTTACAGTTTTGGAAGATAGTATATTAATAAAAGATACTTTTTTACCAAAGCAAAGTCCGGTTTGCAATTTACACAAGCTTTTGAAAAACCACATCTTAGATATTCCATTAGAAAAAGATTTACCAAAACGCAAATTAGCTAATTATAAGTTTATGAGCTGTACAGGAAAGCAACTAGTAAATGTTTCGATAACCTCTTTTAAAATCTTTTCAAAAAACGATAATAAGTATGTTTGTTTAGAGAATGATAAAGGAGAACACGGTATTTTTACAAATACAGGAGAATGTATAATACCATTTGGAACATTTGAGGTAGAATATCAGAAAACCAAAAAAGGCTTTATTGTTTTGAATTTTTTCAAATACAAAAAAGTCTATGACCTGAATGCTAAAGAATTTTTAAATGGTAACTACAAAGATGTAGAAAGATTTCCAGGATATTATTTTCTTGAGAAATGTAACGGCAAGATAAAAATGTACAATACAACTAAGAAAATATTTGAAATGGAAATTGATGCTTATATTGAAGAATGGGATGATCTTTTAATTTATTCACAAAATCGATGTGGACTAGTATTATTACAAAAGGCAAAAGACGAGGGAAAGATTTTTTTACCGGTGAAGTACAATAAAATAAAGAAAATTTTGGCTGGTAAAGTAATAGCATATAGAAACAATAAATCTGAAAGATACAATATATTTGATGAAAAATGGAGCAATAAAGAAAAGCTTTCAGAGGAAAAAGATGCTGAATTAGAACCAGAGCAACCATTAAAATTCAATAATAATATTCTTGTTCACACAAATGAATCAGTTATCATGTTAAAAAATATTATACTTTTAGTGAAGAGAAATACTAATAGTTATAGTGTTTTGAATTATAAGGGTGTTCGGATAGGCCCAGTCTGCGAGCTTATAGAGCCAAAAATTTCAACAAATGATTTTATAGAAGTAGAAGATTTTATTGCAATAAAGACTTCACACAAAAAATGGCAAATATTTGACTATAATGGGAAAAACCTGTTTCCAGGTACTGTATTTAAGAAAAAGATGTTAGAATTTAACTTGATTTCTCTTACAGAGGAAACAGATGAAGATGCTAAAGAATGTAAAATTATTGGTATTGATACAAAAAATGAAAAAACTTTATGTATGTTTACAGGGTTTAAATCATTGAGATATATAGGAGAAGGGTTCTTTTATGTGTATGATTTCAATGAAAAACTATGGGTTATTAATAGCAAAGGCGAAAAATTAATAGACAGAGGATTTGAATTAGATAAAATAGTTTTTTATAAAAACCTTATCTTTGAAAAAAATGTTGGTTATTATATGGTTTTTGATAGTTTAAGGAAAACATATACTAAATTAGAAGTAGATGATATAATACTTGATATTAAATCAGAGGTAGATGAAGTAAAATCATATGCATGGCAAAATTTAGTAGTGTTCTGGGTATATAAAGCTGAAAAGATAGGTTTATATGCATATAGCCCTAATAAAGGAATGGTGAAATATGTTCCGGTAAAATATACAAATGTTGATATTGAAGGAAAATTCATTTATGCAGAAAAAGAAAATGGAGATGATATTTATAACAAAGAAGGCAAATTAATTGCTACAACATTAAACGAGAACTAATGTTCTAAAAAAAGAAACAAGCTCTGAAAATTTGGGGCTTGTTTTTTCTTGAAATATAGATACTTCCTAACAATTAAATTTGAAAAATGTGAAAAAAAGTGGTATACTAATTATATAAAAATTTTAGGGGGTCTTAGACTATGAGAAAAAAGATGACTTTGGAACAGATGGACCATTTTCTTCGGCATGTTGAAATGCACGCAGAGGAGCTGAGAACGAATTGTTTTAATAAGGACAAGGAGTATCTTAGAAAATTGAAAGAAGCACAGTGGCTGGCATTGGAGGTATCTCATGATATGATTCATGTTATGAGAACTAAACAGTTTGAAGGCTACGAAGATGCAGATTTCGACTTTGATGTAAGATTACCAAAGAACCTTAAGGAACATAAGTTTCGTCATTTTAATTCAGCTTCTTTTGCAGTAGGTAGAAAACTGAAAGCAACATTGGATTTAGATATTATTGATGAAAAACACATTGTATTATCTAAAGAAGATGCAGAAGAACAGATGGCTATTCTGAGTCAGGCAATTCAGGATGCAGGAGTTCTGCTAAAGCTTCTCGAAGTGCATTTTGCACAGTAAATTTAAAACAAAAGGCTCGATTAATTAATCGGGCTTTTTGTTTGCCAAAATGACATGGAAAAAATGGTAAACATACTTAAAATAATATATAAATATGAGTACAATAAGAATGGAGAATAAAAAAGAAAGGAAACTAAAAATGGAGAAAAACAAAAGAAAATTAATTAAAATTATAGTAATAAGTGTAATTATTGTTATAATTCTTGCTATAGTGGGAGGTGTAATTATAAAAAACAATATGAATGAAGACACTTTAGATGATAATAACAATGTAAGTGTAAAAAAAGAAAAAACAACAAAAAAAGATAAAAAAGGAAATAAAGAACCTGAGGTAAAGATAGTAAAAAACGAAGCGCAAAATATAAAACTTGAAGATTTTGATAATGGACTTGTATCAATGAAAATTCCTAAAGGATGGAAAGTAGATACAATAGGAGATTATATTCATTATACAGTTAAAGTATATAATCCAGAAAATCCAACATATCAATTTTTCTTTAATATGAAAACAGAAGCATATAATAAATCACAAGATGCTAAAAGTTTTTATCAAAGATATTATCCAAATGAAATATTTGCTAAAAATCCAGTAATAGAGGAAGAAACAACAGAAGGATTTTATAAAATATTTAATGAAATGGGAATATTAAATAACACAGCTAGTTTTACATTTCCAACACTATCTAATTTTAAATTAATTGAAAATTTAGGGTCAGCACCAATGGGAGGAGACCTTTTAAGAGCATCATTTACAGATGAAAACGGAAAAGAAGGAGAAGGAATATTTACAGCATATGTATATGATGCGGGTTCATATTATATGAATGAAAATATTATATCAGGTAAGCAAATAGATACATATCCTTTAAGTGTGTATAATACAGTATTTATGACAACACCAAAAGATGAATTTATAGATTGGGAAGATACTCTAAATCAAATATCTTCATCACTACAATTTTCCGACACATTTATAAGTCAATATAATAGTCAACAAGATGCTGTTATGACAACATTCCAAAATATAAGGAGCATCGGAAATCAAACATCTGATATGATAATGTCAGCTTGGGAATCAAGAAGTGCAGCTTATGATAGAATGAGTCAAAAACAAAGTGATGCAACACTTGGATATGAAAGAGTTTATGATACAGAAAATGGAGAAATTTATAAAGCATATAATGGATTTACAGATGATTATACAGGTGAAAGATACAAATCAATATC
>CAKPDW010000065.1 GCA_934149115.1 uncultured Clostridia bacterium | reverse complement strand
TAATATTTTATCATTTTTTTGTATAAAACTAAATTCAGTACATACTAAAAGTGGAATTTAAAAATAAAATTAAGGAAAACGGTAAATTTGGCTAAAAAGCTTGAAAAATCTTCAAAAATGTTATAAAATCTATAATTAACATACATTGTTTTTATCAAAACAAAAAATAATATTTTAGGAGGTTTTTTATGTCAGAGATACTAAATGATATTTCTAGAACTTTTAACGAGTATTTATTATTACCAAATTTAACAGATGAGAGATGTATTCCATCAAATGTAAGTTTAAAAACACCACTTACAAAATTCAAAAAAGGTGAAGAACCAGAATTATGTGCAAACATTCCGTTTGTATCAGCAATTATGCAAGCTGTTTCAGGAGAAAAAATGGCAGTTGCACTTGCTAGAGAAGGGGGATGTTCTTTTATTTATGGTTCACAATCAATAGAATCTGAAGCAAAGATGGTTAGAGAAGTTAAAAAATGTAAAGCAGGTTTTATTAATAGTGATTCAAACGTAAAAGGTGGAACACCTTTAAGAGATGTTATTGAGTTGATAAAACAAACAGGTCACTCAACTGTTATGATTACAGAAGATGGAACAAGTAAAGGAAAATTTTTGGGATTAGTTACTGATAAAGATTATAGAATTTCTAGAGTTAATTTAGATGAACCAATTGATAATTTCATGATGCCTAAAGATAAAGTTGTTTTTGCGAGAAAAGGTATTTCTCTAGATGAAGCAAATGATGTAATTTGGGAAAACAAAGTTAGTTGTTTACCAATATTGGATGAAGATGATAATTTGGAATTTTTAGTTTTCAGAAAAGATTATGAAGATAGAAAGAATAATCCAAATTCATTATTAGATGAAAACAAAAGATATATAGTAGGTGCAGGGGTAAATACAAGAGATTATGAAGAAAGAATTCCTGCTTTAGTAGATGCAGGTGTTGATATTTTATGTATTGATTCATCAGATGGATATTCAGTATGGCAAAAAAATACAATAGATTTTGTTAGAGAAAAGTATGGAAACAATGTAAAAATTGGAGCTGGAAATGTAGTTGACAAAGAAGGATTTTTATATTTAGCAGAAGCTGGTGCTGACTTTATAAAAGTCGGTGTTGGTGGAGGTTCTATCTGTATTACTAGAGAACAAAAAGGTATAGGTAGAGGTCAAGCCAGTGCTTTAATAGAGGTTGTTAAAGCAAGAGATGAATATTTCGAAAAAACAGGTGTATATATTCCAGTATGTTCTGATGGTGGAATTGTACATGATTATCATATTACTTTAGCATTAGCTTTTGGTGCAGATTTCGTAATGATGGGTAGATATTTTGCTAGATTTGATGAGAGTCCAACAAGAGTTGTAAAAGTTGGAAATAATTATGTTAAAGAATACTGGGGTGAAGGATCAAACAGAGCTAGAAATTGGCAAAGATATGATTTAGGAGATAAAACAAAAAATAAATTAAGCTTTGAAGAAGGTGTTGATTCATATATTCCATATGCTGGACCATTAAAAGATAATTTGAATATTACAGTTAATAAAATAAAATCAACAATGTGCAATTGTGGTTCTATTACAATACCAGAATTCCATCAAAAAGCACGTTTGACATTAGTTTCAAATATTAGTATTAAAGAAGGTTCTGCACATGATGTTATTTTAAAGGAAATCGAGACTAAAGCATAAAAATATAAATTGGAAGGATTGTTATAATGGAAAATAAAGAATTGATTATAGTATTAGATTTTTATGGGCAATATAATCAGTTAATAGCTAGACGTGTTAGAGAGTGTAATGTTTTTTGTGAGATTTTGCCTTTTAATACACCAGTTGAAAAGATTATTGAAAAAAATCCAAAGGGAATTATATTCACAGGAGGACCAGCAAGTGTTTATTTAGATGATGCTCCAAAATGTGATAAAAGAATTTTTGAATTAGGTATTCCTATTTTGGGAATTTGTTATGGTATGCAACTTATGACTCATATGCTTGGTGGAGAGGTTAGAAGAGCATATAAAAGAGAGTTCGGTGAGATTAATGTTAACATAGATAATAAGTCTTTATTATTTGAAGGATTTGAAGATGTTAATACTTGCTTAATGAGCCATATGGATTATGTTGAAAGAATACCTGATGATTTTGAAAAAATAGGTGATACACCTGATTGTAAGTTTGCTGCTATGCAAAATGTTGAGAAGAAGTTTTATGGTATTCAATTTCACCCAGAAGTAAATCATACTAAAAATGGTGTTAAGATTATTCACAATTTCTTATATAATGTTTGTGGTTGCGAAGGTAATTGGAAAATGAATTCATTTGTTGAAGAGCAAATCAAATTAATTAGAGAAAAAATTGGAGATAGAAAAGCTGTATGTGCTTTGTCTGGTGGAGTTGATTCATCTGTAGCTGCAGCACTTGTAAATAGGGCAATTGGTAAGAACTTAACATGTATTTTTGTTGATCATGGATTGCTTAGAAAAAATGAAGCTGAAGAAGTTGAAGAAATTTTTACAAAGCAATTTGATGTTAATTTCATTAAAGTTGATGCAAGAGAAAGATTTTTATCTAAGCTTGCAGGAGTTGATGATCCAGAGAAGAAGAGAAAAATAATTGGTGAAGAATTTATAAGAGTATTCGAAGATGAAGGTAAAAAATTAGGTCAGGTAGATTACTTAATACAAGGAACAATTTATCCTGATGTAATAGAAAGTGGTGTAGGTGTTGGTGCTAAGATTAAGAGTCATCATAATGTTGGAGGATTACCAGACTGTGTTGATTTTAAAGAAATTATTGAACCACTTAGAGATTTGTTTAAAGATGAAGTAAGAAAAGTTGGAGTTGAATTAGGACTTCCAGAGTTCTTAGTTTACAGACAACCATTTCCAGGTCCAGGACTTGCAATTAGAGTTATTGGAGATATTACAGAGGATAAGTTAAGTATTTTAAGAGAAGCAGATTACATATTTAGAGAAGAAATTGCAAATGCTAAATTAGATAGGGATATTAATCAATATTTTGCAGTTTTAACAAACTTGAAAAGTGTTGGTGTTATGGGTGATGAGAGAACTTATGATTACACTGTTGCATTGAGAGCTGTTACGACATCTGATTTTATGACAGCAACATGGAGTAAAATTCCATATGAAATTTTGGAAAAAGTTTCTGCAAGAATTGTAAATGAAGTTAAACATGTAAATAGAGTGGTTTATGATATTACAGGAAAACCACCTGCAACTATTGAATGGGAATAAAATTATATTTTATGTATTGCTAATTTTTAATGATTAGTATATAATAACAAACGAACTTGAAATATAGTTCGTTTTTATATTGGGGTATCGCCAAGCGGTAAGGCATCGGACTCTGACTCCGACATGCGTAAGTTCGAATCTTACTACCCCAGCCAGTTGTATCAAGGCTTTCAAGAAATCGTGAGCCTTGAAGTAAATATCTGTAAATGTTAATGTATTTGAAAGAACATTTGCAGATTTTTTTTTTGTATTTTTTTTTAGTGAGCATAAATATTAGCAATAGTAGAATAGGTAGAATGACCAAGCCGATTTTAAAATGCTTTCACAGGTAGTCTTTTAGCAAGTAAAAGACTAGCTTAAAATATTTAAAAAATTGTCATATTTATTTTGAAAGTGGAAAATAAATAATCTTTGTATTACAATATAAAATAATTATATAAATTTGTAAAAATCACATAATAATTATTTTATATATGTTATAATAATTAAGAATATAACAACAAAACTTTAATTTTGGAAAGAAGATTAAGAATATGAGAGATTATAAAGAAGAATCAAGAGATTATAAAGAAGATTTAAAAAAAGATTTGGATTATATTAGGAATAAGGGTTTGAAAGTTACATTGGTGGAAGCTAATCCAGAAAAAGGATTTAGTTATTCATATTACGTTTATATTCCAAATAATCCACAAAATACAATAATGATGGATTGCTTAAATGATTATGAAGATGAAATGCCAGAAGGACATACTGAAAATTTAGAAGGTTTAGAAGAAATATATAGTTTATTTGGGGATAGCGAAATTGTTAGAAGTAATACTTCTGTTCAAAAAGGAATAGAGGAAGATAAAAGTAAAACATTAGATAGGTTATATTGTAGAATGGAAAAAGGTGTAGATGCATTAAGGAATATGATAAGTATAAATCCCAATATACCAACTATAGTCCCTCTTATTCCTGGATATGGAAACGAACAATTTGATAGTGTAGTATCTCAATTAGATAAAGATATTATTAGCAAAACTGCACCACAAATAAAAGCGATGATAGAAGATGCAAGAAGAATTATTGAAGAAAGAGCTAACGTGAAAATGAGTGATAAAGTTATTCCACTTGGACATTCAAAATCTGCAACTTTTGCTAATAATTTTTCGAGCTATTATCCTGAAATGTGTGAAGCAAGTATATTAGGTGGAGGAGATTTTGGAACACTTCCAGTTGATAAAATTGCATTACAAATTGTTGATGATACTGAAATAACGGAAAATGAGCAATTTTCACTTATCAATGGAGTGGTTACCAAAAGAATTACTAGGACAGATTTTGATAGAATTATGCAAGAATATAATGATATCAAAAGAGATTATCAAGATAAAATTACGGCTAATGAAGATGGGACATATAATTTGCCTATGAATTTTCCAGTAGGAATTTCAGATATAGAGCATTATAGAGATTTATCAGATTTTCCTGATGGAAAAGAAGGATTCAGAAAAGCTTTAACTAACATGAATAAAATGATTTTTATAGGAGAACAAGAAGAAACGATACCTGGAAATTTTGCATATAAAGATGGCATTACTAAAGAAGGCATTGAAGTAAAAGCTGGAGATTATATTCCTATTTTAGAAGCAAGATTAGGACGACCTGTAACTGAAATAGAAATTGCAAGTATGCATAATAGAATTTTAGAATATATTGCTGCATCAAATTCATTATTCGGTCGTAGCTCAAATGAAAGATTAAATAGCTATATGCAATTAAATGAATTATTAGGTAGTCCAATGCAATCTAAAATATATGAAGGTGTAGGACATATGGATGATAAATATTCTAAATATGTAAAAGAACTTGATAGTATTTCTTCAAAATATATATATTTATCACAACCGTTAAAAAGAGATATTGGGACATATTATATTGGAGCAGTTGATGGAAGTATTCCAACTTTAGATGATAATGGTAGAGCTAGTCGTATTAGTCCTGTACCTCAGATTATAAGAAGATATATTGCGAGTCGGAAAAAATTTAAGTTTACTTTCTGGAGTGTCAGAGAGTCAAATTAAAACTGCGTTGGATAGCTATACAAGTAGCTTAAGTGATAGAAATATTGATAGAGTGTATGATGATCTTTCGAGCGATGAAATTGATACGATTTTTAGGTCAATTGAAAAAAACAAAGAAATGCTTGACGGCAAAAATGGATTAGAAGATTGTTTAGAGGATGAAACTTTAAGAACTTCTACAGAACAAGAAGCAACAAAAGTTGTTAAAGATACAGTATTGAGAAAAGAAAAATCAATAAAAGAAACAGAGCAACAAAGATAGGAGAAAATTATATGGTAAACGAAAGATATAGTATTGCAATATGTGAAACATTACATTATTTAAAAGGAATAAATCAAGAAGATATAAATAAAATTCCAAATAAATTTATGTTATTCCTTAAAGAAAATGCATCAAGTAATTATTCTTGCAATTTTGATTATAATAAACCTTTAAAAGAATTGAATCTTACAAAAGAGGCAAAAGGCATAATTGCTATGATTTGTTTAAATTACTGGTGTGAAACTGAAGAACAAAAAACTAAATTTCTTAATCATTTAAATATCAATGAACAAAATTATCAAGAGAAATTAAAAAGAATATATAATGTTGATAATATTTTTAAAAATAGAAATAATACTGTAAATAATAATATTAGCCCAAATGTTGATGAAAAAATAGATAAAGAACACAATCAAAATTTACCGGTAAGCGTACCAAAAAAACAAAATATATTTCTAAGAGTATTAGGTTTTATAAAGAAGTTAATAAATCATTAAGTTAGATAAGAGCGATGTATAAAAATATGTCTATTTTTTATCGCTCTAAATCCAAATCTAATTCTTTTTTTTTATTTTATCAAAAAATGCTTGATCAGATGTAAATATCATTTGACACATTATTATGCTGTTACTCCTAAGATGACCTTTCAAATTATTTGCTTTTAAATATTTATCAAATTCTTTGGTGTATGTTAGTTCATTTTTCTTAATGTAATAATTTAAGTGTGTTTTTGTAGGATTAATATCTTTATTAGTATGATTTTTTGCTTTTCTATCATTATGAGTTTCTTTTCCATTTACTTCTGCTCGTGTTAATTTTTCATTCCTTACAATAGCATAACTCATATCTCCATGCACCTCCTTCTTTGCTTGAGATATTGTTTCAATGTCTAAACACACTAGACAAACAAAGTTTATCTGTGTGGCAGGGTTACGAACCCCACACCCCAAGAACCTAAAATTGCTTATTTGCATTTTAGGTTTTTCATAAAAATTTACTTGTCGCAATTTTTTATGAATGTGAGCAAAAAAATAAATTTTTTACTCACAACAAAAAAGCACTTATGCTTTTTTTGCATTCACTTTAGCAACTACTAAGCAGAAACCAGAGGGAGAGAGCTAAAGTGAATTAGGTGTAATAATCCTATTGTTACAAATAGAATTATTACACCTATATAAGTAGAAACCGTCGGTTGTTCGCCTCGTTTCATAGGTAGTCTAGTAAGTAGCTTTGCTACTATAATTGTTGATACTACTAAAGTATCTTTGTTCATACTTGTCCAAATTGCCAGGAGAATATAAAAAAATTCAAGTAAGAAATTGCCATAAAAATATTTTAATTCGTGAAAAATTTTTTCTCAATTTTTATTTTTTTAGTAACTAAGACAAATTTTAAGAGTATTTAAAGAGAAGTTAAAAGAAAATATAAAGGAGTACTATTCAAAACAGATTAATTTTGATAAACTATTAGAAAAAGTTAATATGAAGAAATCAAAGCATTAAATCAAACTTTAATAAGTTTGTATTTGAGAAAGGAAATAGATTAGTGGGAAAGAGAAAAGAGATTAGAAAGCAAGAGGAGAGAAGGGGAAAGAGAAAATTTGTGAGTTTTGTTATATGTATATTTTTTCTTGGGGTTTTAGTTTTTTCAGGTAATAAAATTTTAAAATGGTCAATGGAAAATCAGAATACTAAAAAATTAACTAATGAAATAACTAAGTCTGTTATAGTTGAGGGTGATGGCGATAAGAAAAAGTATTCAATTGATTTTGATAGTTTAAAAAAGTTGAATAGTGATGTCGTAGGTTGGTTGAAGGTTCAAAATACTAATGTTGAGTATCCTATTTTAAAAACTAATAATAATGATTTTTATTTAACTCATAGTTTTGATAAGAGTTATAATTCTGCTGGTTGGATATTTGCTGATTATAGAAATAAGTTTGATGGAAATGATAAAAATATTATTATTTATGGTCATAATAGGCGTGATGGTTCGATGTTTTCGAGTTTGAAAAATGCATTACAGGAGAGCTGGTATAGTGATGAGAATAATAG
>CAKPDW010000064.1 GCA_934149115.1 uncultured Clostridia bacterium | reverse complement strand
ATAATATCAAAGTTCTCCGAATATCTTATTATAGAAAAAATAACAATAAAAAGATGGACACTAATAAAATTATTAATGTCCATTTTTTATGCAGAAAATTTATCTTATAAATTTTCACATAAGAACAAATTTGCTAAAAAATTAAGCTTTGCTCTTTAAACAGATAGTAGTTAGTCCTGATAATACAATGAAAATAAAGGTTTGAAATCCTTTTTTAATTCATCCGGTAAGGAATCGAATTTCCCTCGAAGTCTGCGCGAATAGTCGTTTACGAAAAATGCAATATCTTTTGTAGTCGTACATTCAAGTTTAATAAAATTAGAAATTGCATAATCATATGCAAGTAAAAAATCTAATGCACGTTCACGTTCACGGGCAAGCGTTTTAATATTTGTCAAACTTCCAGAAATATTGCAATTATAATTGTAGCCTGCATAGTCCAGACAAACAACTTTTTTGGAAGATGCAACTAAAATTGGAATGAAAGCAACATCTTCATAGCAACGAAAATCAGCTGTGAACAGAACCTTTGAAAAAAGAGATCTTTTAAAGGCATACAACCAATACACTGCATATTTTTTTCCAGGGTTAGACCATAATCTTAAAGCACCAACACCACTGATAACGTTAAATGGAATACAGAAATCAGGGTCAAAATTGTATCTTTGGTGATCTTTATGTTCTGCATCACCAACCAAATTGGCTTGATACCTGATAAGTGTTGGAGAGTGAAAAGTATCAATTGTATTAGATAACTTTTCAAGTAACTCTGGATTAATTGAATCGTCAGAATCAAGAAAGATAATGTAATCACCTTCAGCAAGTGAAATACCACGACTTCTTGAAATTCCTACGCCTGCATTCTCAAACCGGTATACATGGATTCGAGAATCTTTTTTTTCGTATTCCACTAATAAGGCATCACTGCCATCTGTAGAACCATCATCAATAATGATAATTTCAAAATCGTCATAAGACTGATTTAAAACACTTTGAATAGATGATGGTAAAAACTTTTTCGCATTGTAACAAGGAATAATAATTGAAAACTTTGTCATAAGATGCACCTCCTGTAATAAATGCTGAGTTTTCAAGTGAAAACTTAAATTAATATTTGGTTGCAATAATTATATTATGGTAATCAGAAAAAGTCAATTGAAAGAGTTTGAAAAATATGATATATTTACAAAAAATAAAATATTAAGGAGCTAGTACTTATATGGAGAATGAAGGAATTATAAATAAAATGACTTTAGAAGAAAAAGCAATGCTTTGCGTAGGAGCAGATTATTGGCATAGTAAAGAATTTAAAGAATACGAAATTCCAGAAATAACAATGTCAGATGGACCACATGGATTAAGAGTTCAAAAAACAAAGGCCGATAATTTGGGTATAAATAAAAGTGAGATTTCTACATGCTTTCCAGCTTCATCAAGTTTAGCTAACAGTTGGAACAAGAAGTTAGCATATGTATTTGGTGAAACACTTGGAAAAGAAGCAAGAAAAGAAGAAGTTAATATTGTTCTAGGACCAGCAATTAATATAAAAAGAAGTCCATTATGTGGTAGAAATTTTGAATATTTTTCAGAAGATCCAATATTAACTGGAATTTTAGGAAGCGAATATGTAAAAGGACTACAGGCACAAGGTGTTGGAGCATGTGTGAAACATTTTGCAGTAAATAATCAAGAAAACAGAAGAAGGACAATTGATGTTGTAATAGATGAACGAGCATTAAGAGAAATTTATTTAAAAGCATTTGAGATAATAGTAAAAAAAGCCAATCCATGGTCAATAATGAGTGCATATAACAAAGTAAACGGAGAATATTGCAGTGAAAGTACACATTTGCTAAAAGAAATTTTAAGGGACGAGTGGAAATTCGATGGAATAATTATTTCAGACTGGGGAGCTGAAAATGATAGAGTAAAAGGCTTACGAGCCTCACATGAACTAGAAATGCCAGGAGGTAGAGGAAACGGAATTCAAGAAATAATTGAAGCAGTAAAAACAAATCAGATACCAGAAGATGAATTAGACCAGGCAGTAAATAGAATAATAAATATAGCTAAAAAAGGTATTAAGAGTAAGAACTTCAAATATAATCAGCAAGAGCATCATGAAATTGCTGAACAGATTGCAGAAGAAACAATAGTATTACTAAAAAATAAAAATGAAATCCTACCTTTAAAAAATAAAAAAATAGCTGTAATAGGAGACATGGCAAAAAATCCAAGATACCAAGGAGCAGGAAGTTCAACAATAAATCCATTTAAAATAGAAAATGCATATGATAATTTTATTGAGAATGGAATAGAAGTAGAATATGCAAAAGGGTATGAAAGAATCGAATCAGAAAATGATGAAGAATTAAGAAAAGAAGCAATAGAAATTGCAAAAAGAAATGAAGTTGTACTTATATTTGCAGGATTGACAGAAAATTATGAATCAGAAGGTGTTGATAGAAATAATCTAGAAATACCAAAAAATCAAAATTTATTAATAGATGAAATTTGTGAAGTAAATCAAAATGTTGTAATAGTATTATCAAATGGTTCACCAATAGAAATGCCATGGAAAGACAAAGTAAAAGGTATTATTACTGGATATATAGGAGGAGAATCAGGAGGAAAAGCCATAGTAAATTGTATTTTAGGAAAAGTAAATCCGAGTGGTAAATTAGCAGAAACATATCCGATGAAATTAGAAGATACACCATGCTTCAATAATTATCCAGGAAATGAAATTACTGTTGAATACAAAGAATCAATTTATGTTGGATATAGATATTATGATAAAAATAAAGTGAAAGTTTTATATCCTTTTGGTTTTGGATTAAGCTACACAAAATTTGATTATTCTGATATAAAAATAGAAAAAGAAAATAATAAAATAAAAATAAATTTTAAAATTAAAAACACAGGGAATTTTAAAGGAAAAGAAATTGCACAAGTATATGTTGGAAAGAAAGAATCAAAAATATTCAGACCTGAAAAGGAATTAAAAGCTTTTGAGAAAATAGAATTAAATCCAAATGAAGAAAAAGAAATAAACATAGAACTAGACAAAACATCATTTGAATATTTTGATACAAATGCTCAAAAGTGGCAAATCGAAGCGGGAACATATGATATAAAGATTGGAAAATCAAGTCAGAACATTGTGTTACAAGGAGAAATCACAATTGATTCTAATGATGAAGTTAGCATTAATAAAATTTCAGAAAAATATTATACAGGAGATATACAAAATATCACAGACCAGGAATTTGAAGAATTAATATGTAAAAAACTACCAAACAAAATATTAAACTTAGAAAATATTAATGAGGAAAACACATTAGAACAAATAAAAAACACGGAAATAGGTAAAATAATTTATGAGAATCAGATGGAAAAAATGAATAAATTATTAGAAGAACAAAATGTGAATAAAGCAACAAAAGTTATGATGGATTTACAAAAACCATTGAAAAAGTTTTATGAAAAAAAGAGCAGTAAATTCACAAAAGAAATGGTAGACGAACTAATAAGAATAGCAAGAAATAATGAATTACCAGAGAATAATGAATTTGTTAATGAATATTTAAAATAGGAGTGAGAATATGATAAAAGCAGTATTTATAGATATAGATGACACTTTATTAAATAGCGAAAGAAAAGTGACAGAAAATACAAAAAAGAAAATAGAGCAGTGCATAAATAATGGAATAAAAATAATATTAGCATCAGGAAGATCTCGAAAAGAAGCAATAAAGATTCAAGAAGAAATAGGAACAAGTCCATTAATAATTTCTTCAAATGGTGCATCAGTATATGATAAAGAAAAATCAAAAGAAATATATAATGAAAATTTAGATAAAAAAGCAATAATGACATTAATAGATTATTCAGAAGAAAATGGTTATAGAATAAAATTAAATTATAAAGATAAAATTGTAGTAAATAAAGCTTTTTATGAAGATGAGAGACAGTTAGTAAGAAGTGTATCAGAATTAAAAGAAATTGCCCAAAATAAAAATGTAGTACAATGCGTAATTGCAGATGTGGATTTTGAAAAAATGAAAAATCTTGTAAAATATATTACAGAGAAACACCCAGAAATTAGAATTGTTAACGAGTCTAAGAGATTAAAAAATCCAGAATTACCAGCTAGCAAAAGCTATTATTGTGATATAGCTTCTAAATATGTATCAAAAGGAAATGCAATAAAAGAAATATGCAAATATTTGAATATTGAATATAAATCAACAATAGCAATAGGAGATGGAGAAAATGATATATCAATGTTCGAACAAACACCTAATTCTGTTGCAATGGGAAATGCTGTTGAAAAAGCCAAAGAAAAAGCAAAATATATGACTGATACAAACGATAATGATGGAGTAGCAAAAGTATTATCAG
Source organism: uncultured Clostridia bacterium (assembly GCA_934149115.1). Classification (GTDB taxonomy): domain Bacteria; phylum Bacillota; class Clostridia; order TANB77; family CAG-508; genus UMGS1994. Next base: position 3,497 of record CAKPDW010000064.1, on the reverse strand, counting down.
AGATTATATAAATAAAAAAATGATTCAAAATTTATTGAATCATTTTTTATTAGAACAAAAGCATGAATTTAAAAATTCATTTTTGCTCTAATAAATCGAATTTTAATTAATCCAGTAATTTCTTCATAGCTCCATAACAACCTGAATATGAAGAAAAACTAGATTCAACGACTTTCAAATTAGTTAAAAAATCAGGATACGTATAAGAATAAATAAATTCTCTAATTTCTGGAATGAAATTTTCATAGTTAAATCCACCACCAGATAAATAAATTATATCTGGGTTGAATGTGTGTATCATAGATACGATTGTCATTCCAAGATATTGACTTGCCTGTGAAATAACTTTTTTAGAAGCATTTGCTTTTAAAATTTTAGAACCAGAACATAGTTTTCCAACTTTCATAATATGTGAATCTGGACTAAATACAGGATTACCGTAAATTTCACCAGCTATGCCAAAAGCACCTGTAAAAAGCTTACCATTAATAGCAATCCCCATTCCAATAGCAGTGCCATTTGTAATAGCAAGAAGAACTTTTGAATCTGGATACTCCAAAACTCCAGCTAAACAAGTTGCATTAGAATCATTAATTAATTCAATTTTCGGACAACTCAGATGAGAAAAATCAGATGTTTTTAATTCATCAAGACACTGTAAAGAACCTTTTGAAACAGATTTTCCATCAAAAGTATATCCAGAAAAAGCAATTCCCAAGCCGTCAAATTTGTGATTACAAGAAAGATAAAAATCAGAAATGTAATCAATTAAATTTGATTTAGTACAAGAGTCTCCAGAAGAAACAGTTTTCTTTATAATCCGATTATTAACTAAAGCGACCATTTTGATATTAGTACAACCAACATCAATACCACAAAGATTATTCAATTGCATTATCTTTTTCATAAAGTACACCTCCTAAAATGATAATAAAATATTAGCACAGAATTTTTGAAAAATAAAGAGTAAAAATAGGAAACGGATTTCGATTTGATAATAATATATAGCCAAAGGAACTCAACATCATCAAAACAAGCAAAATAAAATGTTACCATAAAGCTTGCAAATGTAATGAAAATGTAATATAATTGTAATGTACGACAAAAGAAATGTCATTTGGAAATAAAATATAGATAAAGGATGTTATGGAGGATATTGTGGAAAAGAGAAAAATTTTAAACAAAATTTTAGCAATATTTTGTTTGCTAACAATGGCAATGCCAAGCTTTACACAAGTATTAATGGCTGTAGAGGATACTGCCAATGCAACAGGAGATACAGCAAAATTTGGAATAAGTTTTTTAAACAAAAATGGATGGGGATACAAAATTCAAAACAGATTAACTTATAGAGTATATGAAGCAAAAGGTTCTACAAAAGATTATAGTAGAGATATTTATTGTTTAGATTATACTAAAAAGTTCCCAGCAGAAGATTCAAATAAAGATACATTTACTAATAAAGGGGAACTAACAAGTTCAATAAAAAATAGTGATAAAATCAAGTTAATAGCACAAAATATGTATCTTACAACTATGTCAGACGAAGAAAAAGATTTAATATTATCAAACATATTTGCTGAATTAATTTCAAAAACTTCTACAGATGCAAACCCTGTAACATTAGATTATATAAAGAAGACAATAAATGAAGACGATATATTTTTTGCACAACAATGTGCAATATGGAAATATACAAATAATTTAGAGTGGCAAGGTGCAAGCATATGGCTTGCAAACAAAGAAAATCCAACAGATACAGATTGGTATCAAATTTCAAATGTTGGTGAAGCAAGATTTGTATTTATGCAAGAAATATATGATTACTTAACAAGTGATAAATTACAAGGAGAAGGAGCTTTAACTAATCCATCATTTGTTAAAAATACAAAGACATCAACAGAAATGGAAGATGGTTATGTAGTAGGACCATTCCATATAAAATCTGGAACAAACAAAAATTATACAATTTCAATAGAAGATCAGTCAGGTTCAAAACTTACAAATTATCAAATAGTAGATAAAGACGGAAAGAAAATAACTACAAGTATTGATAATGCAATAGATAAAGACTTTTATATAAAAGTTCCATTAAAAACAACAGCAACAAAAGTAGTTTTAAAAATGGAATACAATACATATAAAACAACAACAACACTTTGGGAAAACGGAGAAGAAAATTCACAACCATTATTAGAAGTAAAAAAAGAAAAAACACCTGGACAAGACCAAGATGAAGCACCAATTGAAAAACCAGAAAAAATATATGACTTAGCATTAAGAAAATATATAGTAAAAGTAGGAAATACTGAAATTACAGACAGAACACCACAAATATCATATAATAAAAATGACAATGAAATAAATTATAAACATAAAAAAGATCCAGTAGTTTTAAAAGCTGGAGACACAGTTGTATACAACATAACAGTCTATAACGAAGGAAATCAAAAAGGTAAAGCAATGAGAGTAAAAGACTATTTACCTGAAGGATTAGAATTTGTAAAAGATAGTGAAATCAACAAAAAATATGGTTGGATATATTCTCAAGATGGTTCATATATAGTTACTGCATATACTCAAGCATATGAATTAGAACCATTTGATAGTGCAAATACAAAAATAGCAAGTGTAACAATTCAAGTAGAATGTAAAGTAAAAGAAACAGTTACATCTGGAGTATTAACAAATGTTGCAGAAATAGTTGAAGACAATATTGATGATATTGATTCACACCCAGGAACAATAGATATATCTAAAATCAATTTACCAAATTACAAAGGAAAAGATTCAAATAAAGAAGATTTAACAGATAAAGATTATTTTTACAGAGGACAAGAAGATGATGATGACTTTGAAAAAGTAACTGTAGAAAATCCAGAAATTGACTTAGCATTAAGAAAATACATAACAACAGTAAATGGTGAAAACCAAGATAGAGAACCAGAAGTAGATGTAACAGATTTAGCAAATGGAACAGCTACAACAGCAACGTATAAACATTCAAAAGTTCCAGTTCAAGTAAAAAAAGGTGATGTAGTTGTATATTCTATAAGAGTATATAATGAAGGAAGCACAGATGCATATGCAAATGAGATAACAGATTATATACCAGAAGGATTAGGATTCATAATGAATCATAAAACAAACTACTCAAACAATTGGAAAGTAAGCTCAACAGATAGTAAAATAGTAAAATTAAACACAATAGAAAATGCAAGTAATAACTTATCAATATCAGACTTCCAAGGAGTAAAATCATTAGATGATGTAGATGTTGTAACAGGAAAAGCTACAATAAAAACAAACAAATTAAAATATGAAGAAGGAAGTACAGAAAATCTATTAGAAGCATTTGATAAAAATAAAACACAATTATCAAGTAAAGTAGTACAAGTAGCATGTGTTGTACTTACTGATAAAATCCCAGAAGGAACAATAAAAAATATTGCAGCAGTAACACAACATAGTGATGCAAATGGAAATACAGATGTAAA
>CAKPDW010000063.1 GCA_934149115.1 uncultured Clostridia bacterium | reverse complement strand
AACATAGGAATGAAAGAAAATACAGCAACAATAACAACACAAAACGAAGCAGGATTTGAAGAAAAAGACACAACAGATAATGAAGATAAAGCAGACATTATCGTAGCAGTAGGAACTGGAGAGGTACCATATGTCTTAATAGCAGGAATGACATTGTTGATAGTTATTGCAATGGCAGCAGGAGTTTATATAATTGAGAAAAAGAAATAGTAAGCGTTGAAAAATAATTAGTAAGTTTATCTGTGTTAAAATTTAATTCTTTTCCAACCTTATGACATGAGTGACGTAATTGCAAAAGTGTCAAATGGTGACAAAATGAGATTGACAGCCTAATGTCAATCTCATTTGTTATGTTTGATAGAAAAACAAAAAATAAAAAACCATAAAATAAATCTAAAACAGTTTTCAAGGCGAAAAAAATATGATATAATAACCAAGAAATTATCCATTGTTTGGAGGATGTTAAATGGTAATTAAAGATTATTATAAAATATTAGGATTTGAAAATAATAAAATAAGTCTAGATGAGATAAAAAATGCCTATAGAGAACAAGCCAAGAAATATCATCCAGACCTAAATAAAAATAATAAACATGCAGAAGAAAGATTCAAAGACATAGGAGAAGCATATAATACATTATCAAACAGTAGGCAAAGAAGAAAATATGACAGACTATGGTTTTATTATATAGGAAGAAAAAATAAACAAAATCAAAAATATAGAGATGCAAAAGTAAAAGACTTTATGAATTTATTTTTCGGAGAAGCAAAAGCAGAAAATGCAAAAGAAATAAATAAAAAAGAAGCAGAAAGAGGAGAAGATATAAACACAGAAATAACAGCGACAATAACAGAAGCATTTTTTGGAGCAACAAAAGAAATAACATTTAAAACTGTAGATGGAGGAGACAAAAAAATAGACGTAAAAATTCCATCAGGAATCCGAAACAACGAAAAAATTAGATTAATAGGTCAAGGAAAAAAAGGAAAAAACGGAGGAAAAAACGGAGACCTATTCATAAAAATAAAAATAAAAAGTAACACAAAAATAAAATTAGAAGGAATAAATATATACACAGATTTACTAATAACCCCTTGGGAATCAGCACTAGGATCAAAAGTAAAAGTAAACGGAATAAACGAAGAAATTTCAGTGGAAATACCAAAAGGAATACAAAGCGGAGATACAATAGAAATAGAAGGCAAAGGGTATAAAGACGGCAAAGGCGGAAGAGGAAAATTAATAGCAGTAGTAAAAATAATGATGCCACAATCAATAAGCGAAGAAGAAATAAATCTATTCAAAAAATTAAAAGAAATAAGCAAATTTAATCCAAGAAAAGTAAAAAAAATATAATCGTTGACATAAAAACGATAGTGTAGTATAATTGAACTAGATTTGATTATACGAAAGATAAAAATACAAGTATTTGTATAGAAGGGGTGGAAGATGGAAGAAATTTTTGGAAAGCACTTTAGTATTACTGAACCAGAAACAATAAACACAGTAATATATAAAGTAAACAAAACAGAAAAAGAATTTTTGGACAAATCACCAAAGTTTACAATAGAGAGATTAAAATACTCAGAAGAATATGTAGGAAACAACAAAAAGAAAACATTCTTTTTAATGGATCCAGCACCAGAAGGAAATGAGCTAGTAATCTTTTCATTTGGTAAAGATAAAGTAGTTGTTAATAACGGCTTTTTAGAAACACGAACAAATATAGTAAGAGTTTCCAATACTCCAGTCCCAATGAGATTTGAAACATTATATAACGAAAAGGAAACAGAGTTCAGGGAATTTGAATATACACCAAACCTAAAAAGACCAATAACAATCATAGACCCTGAAAGCACAGAAGAAGTAAAACCAAAAATTTATTTTGATGAAGAAACAAATGAAATAAAAGGAAGATGCATTTTGCAAGCAAATAAAACATATGTAATGTTTGAAATTACAGATAAAAAAGAAAGAAACTAGCGAAAGGGGAAAAATATGGAAAAAGCAAATACTAATGCTCAAACTGAGACTAGTAAATATCGTATAAGTTCAGAAGAAGCGAAAAAATTAATGGCACTAACAGATGAATGCAGTGTAATTGCTACGAATCAAAAAGAAGTAGCTCCGAAAGGTTTTGAAACAAGTTATAAAGACGTAACAAGTGCAACAGTGCAACCAGCACCAGAAATAAAAGATGGAGTAAATCCAGAACAAAAAGGAGATTCACTTGTTCCAGTAACAGCAGCAGAAATGCACAAAAACGGAGTTAAAATAGTTGTTGACAGAAGAATAGGTAGAGCAGAACAAGTAAAATCAGTTCCAGAAAATGAAACACAAAAAGCAGCTAGAGAAAAATTAGAATTAGAAAAACGTGCAGAAGAAAAATATAATAAAAATAATCCAGAAGGTAGATAGAATAAAAAATATAACCAAAGAAAAGGAAGAATGAAAATGACATTCAAAGAAAAATTATCAAGAGCAATAAAAAAGATAAAAGGAAAGTTGATAGTGAGCTTTATACTATGGTTAATTTTAATCATAGTATTTGTTGCGCCAATATCGCTTTCCTTAAAAAATGCTCTTTCATCAGAGATGGAATCAGCAAATAGATGGGAAACATTATTTTTATCAATAGGAAATTATATCGTAAAACCATTAGAAGCACTGGCATTATGTGTTGCAGGGGAATCAAATGGATACTTCTGGGCAACACTATGGAGATTTTCATTAATATATGCAAGTGCAGTGGCATTAGGTATATCAAGAGCAATACCAAAACACGAATATGACGGAATAGAAAATGGTTCAAGTGATTGGTGTACAAATGGAGAACAATACTCAATATTAAATAATAAAGAAGGAATAATACTAGCAGAAAAAAATTATTTACCAGTAAATAAAAGAGGAAACGTAAACGTACTAGTAGTTGGACGGATCAGGATCTGGTAAATCAGCAGCATACGTTATACCAAATGCGTGTCAACTCCTTGGCTCATACGTATTTACAGATCCAAAAGGAGAACTATACGATAAAACAGCAGGATACTTAAAAGATAATGGTTATAAAATAAAAGTATTAAACTTAGTAAATCCACAAAAAAGTGATGGATACAATCCATTAGTACATGTAAGAAGCGAAATAGACGTAGACGTTATAGCAAATACAATAGTAAAAGGACAAACAGATGCAGGAGCATCATCAGAACCATATTGGGATGACATGGCAGAAATGTTATTAAAAGCATTAATATATTATTTAAAAGCAGTAAGACCAGTAGCAGAGCAAAACCTAGAAAGTTGTGCAGAATTAGTTAGAGCAGCAAACAACAGTGGCGGAAGTAATCTATTAACAAATTTAATGAATAGGTTACCATTTGATCATCCAGCAAGAATGAACTATAAATCAATAGAAATCGCACCAGAAAAGACATACAGCTCAATACTATCATCACTACAATCAAAATTAGGAAAATTCGATTCAAAAGACATAGCAGAATTAACATCAACAAATACAATAGATTTTGAAGAAATAGGTAGGGAAAAAACAGCAGTATACGTTATATCATCAGACACACACGCAGCATATGACTTTTTATTAACAATATTCTTCTCACAAATGATACAGCAATTATATGATTTTGCAGACAAAGAAGGAGGAGAATTACCAGTACCTACATACTTTATACTAGATGAGTTCGCAAACATAGGAAAAATACCAGATTTCGATAAAAAAATATCAACATCAAGAAGTAGAAAAATATCATTCAGTGTTATATTGCAGAATCTAGACCAATTAGAAGCAGTTTATAAAGAATCACATGAAACAATTATGGGAAACTGTGATACTCACTTATTCCTAGGAAGTAACTCACAAAAAACAGTTGAATACTTCTCAAAAGCACTAGGAGAAAAAACAATATACAGAGACAGCGAATCAATAAATAAAGACAGAAACGATTGGAAACAAGGAAAAAGCATATCAGAGCAAAATATGGCAAGAGCATTATTGACACCAGATGAACTAAGAAGATTAGATGTAGATAAATGTATAATATATGAAAAAGGACTAAAACCAATAAAAGCAGATAAATATTATTATTACAAATATCCAATAGATAAAGAAATAAGAGCATTCCGAGTAGACCACAATGAAAGAGAAGACATAGACAGAGGAAAATGGAGAAAATATAATCCATATAATCCAGATCCAGTTGAAGAAGAAAAGAAGCAACCAGCAAAAATTCAACAACTAGATGATTTATTCACAGATGAACTACCAAAAGAAGAAACAAAAAAACAAGAAACAATAATAGAAGAACCAAAAGAAGAAACACCAGAAAAGCCAAAACAACAAGCAGTAGACTTACAAAAAGAAATGGAAGCAAAATTTGATGAACTATTTGGAAGCTTGAATGATGTAGATTAAAACAAATGTTTGAAAAAATATTGACTGAAAAATATCAATTTGATATAATTTAGTCAATATTTTTTTACATAAAAACAACAAAAATAGGAGGAAAAAAGTGAAATTTGTACATTTAGCAGATTTGCACTTAGATGCAAAATTTGATAGTTTAAGCCAAATAAATGGGCTACCACAAAAAAGAAGATTAGAACAAAGAAAAGCACTAAAAAAAGTAATAGACTATATAAAAGAAAACAATATAGAAATACTATTAATAGCAGGAGACCTATATGAACACAAATATATTAGAAAATCAAGTATAGAATATATAGACAAAATGTTCAGAGAAATACCAGATACACAAATATTCATAGCACCAGGAAATCATGATCCATACATAAAAAATTCATTTTATACAACATATAACTGGGGTTCAAATGTCCATATATTCGGCGAGAATATAGAAAAAATAGATTTAAAAGAAGCACATATATATGGATTTGGGTTCACAGATTTTTATTGCAGAGAATCAAAAATAGAAGAAATAAAAGTAGAAGAACCAAAAGACGTAAACATATTAGTAACACACGGTTCATTAGATGGAGGAACAGACGAACAAAGAGAATACAATCCATTAAGACAAACAAAATTAAGACAACTAGATTTTGAATACATAGCATTAGGGCACATACACAAACCATATTATAATGAACAAAAAGATCAAAAAATATTCTATCCAGGCTCAACAATAAGCCTAGGATTTGATGAATTAGGAAAACATGGAATATTAGTTGGAGAAATAGAAAAAAACAAAATAAAAGTAGAATTTAAGCCAATAGACACAAGAGAATACCAAGAAAAAGAAATAGACATAACAGAATTAAATTCAAATGAAGAAATAATAGAAAAAATACAAGAGTTACCAATACAAGAAGAAAATTTATACAAAGTAATCCTTACAGGAAAAAGATATTTTGAACTAAACATAGATGAAATAATGAAACTAAACGGAATAGAAAACATTGTAAAAATAAAAGACAAAACAAAACTAGGAATAGACATAGAACAAATAGCAAAAGAAAACAATGTTAAAGGAATATTCGTAAGAAATATGTTGACACGAAAAGAAGAAGAAAATTTAGATGACGACTTTATAGAAAAAGCGATAGAAATAGGATTAGAGGTATTATAATGAAAATAAAAAGCTTAAAAATAAATGGATTTGGAAAATTAGAAAACAAAGAAATTGAATTCACAGAAGGAATTAATATAATAAAAGGAAACAATGAAGCCGGAAAATCAACATTATTAAAATTTATATCAGCAATGTTTTATGGAACAGCAAAAACAAAAAATGGTAAGCCCATATCAGATTTTGAAAAATACAAACCATGGGAAAAAGAAGAATATTCAGGAAAACTGAAATACATACTAGACAACGAACAAGAATATGAAATATATAGAGAATTCAAGAAAAAAAGTCCAATAATCTATGACGAACAAAAAAATGATATAAGCAAAGTATATCAAATTGACAAAAACAAAGAAAACATGTTTTTTGTAGAGCAAACAGGAGTTACCGAAGAAAACTTTTTTTCAAGTTGTGTAGCAGAACAAGAAAACGTAAAACTATCAAACAATATGAAAAACTCAATAATACAAAAATTAAGCAACATAGTAACAAGTGGAAGTGAAAACGTATCATATAAAAAAGCAATAGACAAAATAAATAAAAGACAACTAGAAGAAATAGGAAGTCAACGAAGCAGTGGAAGGCCTATAAATATAATAGAAAATGAAATTGAAAAAAAAGAACAAGAAAAAAAAGAAATAGAAAAATACAAAGACAGAAAATATCAAGTAGAAAATAAAAAAGAAACAATAAAAATAGACTTAGCAGAAAACAAAGAAATACTGAATCTATTAAGACAACAAAAAATCAATTTAGAAAAAACACAATTAGAAAATGAAAAAATAAAAATATTTGAACAAGCCCTACAAAAAGATGAAAAAGAAAAACAAAGAATAGAACAAGAAATAGAAAAACTTGAAAATCAAAGACAAGAAAAATTTAAAAGCAACAAAATTGGATATTATATAAGCATAATGGCAATGATAATAATAACAATAATATCAATAGTAATAAAAAAATATATAGTATTATTAATAAACGTAATACCAGTAATAGCAATGGTTACATCAATAATAATACAAAACAAAAAAAAGAATATTTTAAAGAAAAACAGTAAAAAAATGCACCAAGAAAAATCAAATTTAGAAGATGAACTAGAAAAAGTAAAAAAAGAACTAGAAAGTCAAGAAACAGAAATAAAAAATAAAAAAGCTGAAATCCTAGAGGCTCAAAGAAAAGAAGAAGAAAAAATAATACAAAAATTCATAGGAAAAATAGAAGAAGAAACAATACAAGACATTTTATCCACAAGATATGAAAACATTGTGGAATTCATAGACGAAAAAGAAAGAGAACAAACAGAATATAAAATTACAGAAAGAACTATAGAAGTAGACAATGAAAACGTAATAAAAAAATTAGAAGATTTAGTTGAAATAGACGAAGAATTAGAAAATCTATATGAGAAAAAAGATGAACTAGAACAACTAAACAACATATATGAAATAGTAAAAAAAGAAATAGAAAACTCATATCGAGAAATGAAAGAAAACATAACACCAGAATTTATAAACGAACTAAAGAAAATATTAAATAAAGCAACACAAGGAAAATACAATAATATTTATTTAGATAATGATAATAATATTTTAATAGAAGTAGACAGCGGGAAATACATGCCAGTGGAAATGCTAAGTACAGGAACAATAGATCTAATATATTTAGCATTACGAATAAGTGCCTCAAAAGAAATCTCTAAAGAAACAATGCCAATTATAATGGATGAAAGCTTTGCATATTATGATAAAAACAGAATGAAAGAAATATTAAAATACTTAAATGAATTAGAAAACAGACAAATACTAATATTTACATGTTCAGATAGAGAAAGTGATATATTAGAAAAAGAAAATATAAAATACACACAAATACAATTAGAACAAATCTGAAAATTTTCAATTTTCAGTCTTTACTCTACTCTTTATATTTTTCTATAAAATTGAAATTTTCAGTAAATTTGTTCGAGCGCGAAAATTTATTTTATAAATTTTCTGTGCAATTTTTTATATAATAGAAAAGTCAGCATGACTTTCCTATTATATAAAAAATATTATAAAAATGTCATAAGTAGCATCAGAAAATTAGTTTAAAAAATCAATTTTCAATGCTACTCATGACATAAAAAAGCACCAAAATCATAAAAAAACATTAAAGAATAGACAAAAAATAAAAAAAATCAAAAAAAATAAATAAAATGGGTTGACAATCACTAAAAAGTGGTGTATCATATAGAAGCAGTCGCGTTGAACGACTACAAAAAATGGGCTATTAGCTCAGGTGGTAGAGCACTTGACTTTTAATCAAGTTGTCCCGCGTTCGAGTCGCGGATAGCTCACC
>CAKPDW010000062.1 GCA_934149115.1 uncultured Clostridia bacterium | reverse complement strand
AACACCTGCTTCTAGTAATTGTTTCATTGCAACTACTGCCATTTTAAATTCCTCCTTGTTTTTTATACTTCCGCAAGTCTTAATTTTGCATTTAGGGTCACCAGATATTACTAGCACAAGCCTAAACTAAACTTACGTGCTTTTTAACGCTTTGATATTATATCAGACATTTCAAGGTTTTGCAAGCATTTTAGAATTTTTTCTCGTGAAACTCATATTTCTGAAACAAAAGATGAGAAGTTACAAATATAACTTCTCACCTTTTGTCAATCATTATTTAACAGTAAAACAAATCATTTCTTTTCTAAAGCCCCAACCATCATCATCGTACTCAGATGAAAATCCATTTTTCTCAGCTATCTCCTGAACTGCAAAAATCAGATAATCACCATTTGGAGTAAAATACCACTTTGTTAAAAGTTTGATCCATTCTTCCTCAATTTCAGTATGAAACCATCCAGGAACAATTACCTGTTCCTCTCTTAAAGGTCTTCCAAAAAATCCAATCAAAGATTCATACTTAATCCGGTAAATAATTCTGACTTCCAGAGTTGTGTTGCTCAAACAGTATTTTTTTAATTTCTCAATAAAATTAATTATATCTGCTTTCATAGGAGCAACTTTTAACTCATACATTTTTCTTTCTTTTTCTTCCTTAGCTTTTGTAATAGTTTCTTTTAAATTAGTTTCATTAGCCATTTGCATTCCCTCCTAAAAAATAAATTTTAAAATTTCAGGAGGACTACGCATTGCCCTCCCAAAATTTGGTCGGGCTAACTTCAAAATGTCCGATACAAGTATTATAGCATATTATGTCAATCTTGTAAAATACAACTATTTTTAAGTTGTAAATTCAATATTTAATTACACAATTCTTTTTTTACTAAATTTAATGCTTCTAAAATTACTTTATCCATATCAAAATATTTATATTGTCCTAATCTTCCTCCAAATATAACTTTATCATCAGTATCTGCTAGTTCCTTATATTTATTATATAAAGTTGTATTTTTCTCATCATTCATTGTATAATAAGGCTCTTTTCCTTGAACCCATGTATCTGGATATTCTCTTGTAATTATAGTTTTTTCTTTAGCTTTACCTTCTGCAACTTGTCCTAATCCAGGTCCATATTCAAAATGTTTATGTTCTATTATTCTTGTATATGGTATTTCATATTCTGTGTAATTTACTACTGCATTTCCTTGATAATTCTCAACATTTAATTCTTCTGTTTCAAACCTTAAACTTCTATATTCAAGTTCTCCAAATTTATAATCATAATATTTATCTATAGGTCCAGTAAATATTATTTTATCTGCAATATTCTCTAATTCTTCTCTATTATCAAAAAAGTCACAATTTAATCTTACTTCAATTCCATCTAGCATCTTTTCAATTATAGGAGTATATCCTCCTATAGGAATACCTTGATATATATCATTAAAATAATTATTATCATACATAAAACGTACTGGTAATCTTTTTATTATAAAACTAGGTAATTCAGTAGCTCTTTTTCCCCATTGCTTTTCTGTATATCCTTTTACAAGTTTTTCATATATTGTTTTTCCTATCAAACTAATTGCTTGTTCCTCAAGATTTTTAGGTTCTGTAATTCCAGCCTCTTTCTTTTCAGCTTCAATTTTTGCTTTTGCTTCTTCTGGAGTAAATACACCCCACAACTTGTTAAAAGTATTCATATTGAATGGCATATTATATAATTCATCTTTATACCTTGCAACTGGTGAATTTGTATATCTATTAAATTCTGCAAACTCATTTATATATTCCCACACAGCTTTATTGCTTGTATGGAAAATATGTGCTCCATACTTATGTACATTTATACCATCAATATTTTCAGTATAAATATTTCCACCTACATTAGGTCTTTTATCAATAACAAGACATTTTTTTCCTTTCTTATTTGCTTCATACGCAAATATACTCCCAAATAATCCTGTTCCTACTATTAAATAATCATATTTCATAATTTACTTCCTTATTATTTTATCTGATTACAATAATTGCTAATCATAGCGGCTGCTTCAGCTCTTGTTGCTGTCCCTTGTGGATTTAATTTTCCATTTGAGCCATTTACTATTTGATTTCCAACTGCCCAGTTCATTCCCCATTTTGCAAAATCTGAAATCTTATTACTATCTGTAAATTTACTATAATCTGCATATACAGTTTTGTATTTTCCTTTGTATCTGCTATAGTTGTATAAAATTGTTGCAAGTTGCTCTCTTGTTATGTTGTCGTCTGGTCCAAAATTTCCATTTGCATATCCACTTACAACATTATTGTTGCTTGCCCATACTACAGCATTATAAAAATATATGTTTTTATTTTGTACATCTGAAAATTTGCTTGTTCCTGTTATACTTGGATGCCCCTCCAAATTATATAATATTGTAACAAGCATTCCTCTGGTTACATTAGAATTTGGACTAAATGTACTTCCATTTAATCCAGACATTATCTTGTTACAGTAATTATATTTTACTGCATTATAAAACCAGTCATTTTCATTAACATCATCAAATGGCAATTTAACTGTTACCTCATATGTCTTTTCAATTTCTCCAATTATTGCAGAAATTGTTACCTTTCCAGGAGTTATTCCCTTAACATTTCCATATTTGTCAACTGTAGCTATTTTATCATCAGAACTTTTCCATATTGCTGAATCAGCATTTAACTTAACTGTTTTTAGCCATAAATAATTTCCATGATTTTCTATTGTATTGTGTTGAATCTCCCCCATTTTTAAATTCATTGAAGATTTTTCTAAACTCAAATCCACATAATCTGCATTTATATTTATTTCACTTGTTGCATTTTTATTCTCTGTTATAGTTGTGCCTTCTGCATCTCCTGAGCTAAAACATTGTACCCAATAATTAACTCCCCCATAATTAAAGCATCCTATTCCTATGCTTTTGTTAGTTGATAATAAAATATTCCTTTTATGGACAGAAGAATTCATCCAAAGGTCCATTACCTCATCTGACGTTATTGCAGCATATGCAATATTTTCTCCAGTCATCTTATTATTTGCCGTAAAACAATATGTTCCATCTGGTCTTATATGGTCCCAGTATATTGAAGTCTCAGCTGCCCTTTGCATTGCAGTTTCTAATAGCGACCTGTCCATTTTTAGTGCTGCTAGACCATTATTAGCTCTTTCTTTGTTCACAATTGTTAATACTTCATTTGCTTTTTTATAATCAAAATATCCGTCTATTTTTATAGTAGCAAGTGATTTATTGGAACTCTCTTGTACATTATACATATTATCTTCACTAGTATTTGCAAATGATTTAGGTAAAATATTAAATATTATTAATGTTATTATAAAAAGTACTACAAGTATCTTATTTCTAATTTTCTTCATAATCAATTTTGTTTCCTCTCGCTTTTTAATTATTGTACTATTTTATCGCATTACAGTAATTACTAATCATAGCTGCCGCCTCAGCTCTAGTTGCTGTTCCTTGTGGATTTAATTTTCCATTTGATCCATTTACAATTTTATTTCCAACAGCCCAATTCATTCCCCATTTTGCAAAATCTGAAATCTTGTTACTATCTGTAAATTTACTGTAATCTGCATATACAGTTTTGTACTTTCCTTTGTATCTGCAATAGTTATATAAAATTGTTGCTAGTTGTTCTCTTGTTATGTTGTCATCTGGTCCAAATTTTCCATTTGCATACCCACTTACAACATTATTGTTACTTGCCCACACTACTGCATTGTAAAAGTATACATTTTTATTCTGTACATCTGAAAATTTACTTGTTCCTGTTACACTTGGATGATTTTCCATATTATATAACATTGTCACAATCATTCCTCTTGTCAATTTTTGATCTGGTGCAAATGTTGAATAATCTATTCCAGACATTATTTTATATTCATATACATATTTTACTGCATTATAATACCAATCCGTTAAATTAGTATCTTTAAATGGGATTAGTTTTACTCTACTTTGCTTCCTAGCACCGACATACGGGTCATCTATTACATATAAATTATCTCCATAAACATAACTAATTCTTTGTGGCCTTCTGTTTGTTCCATATATTCCTGCAACAGAATCTAAATACACCCATTGTCCATCTATATAAGCCACTGTCCATTCATGTGTCGAATCCGTAACTGTCGCAGTTGGAATTCCACATAAATATAGCATATAATTTGTAAGCATTGTATATTTTTCGCAACTACCTACTAAGGTATTAAATGCATTATATATTCCATTAATATTAGCACTCGTCCCATTAAAATATTTATATTCCATATTAGAATGTACCCATAAAAGTATTGCTTTCGCTTTGCTTTTAGTATCCAATCCAGTTGTAAGTTCATCTACTTTTGCTTTTATATTCTTATATGTATCATTATTTTCGTCTTTATCCATGCAAAATGACAAAATATATTCTTTAATTTCTCCTTTACTTGAAGTATATCCATCAATAGAAGATATACCTAATGCTTTTATATTTTCTGTTGGAAGCACGTCTAAATATGATTGAGGAGTAATTTTCATTTTTGAAATTTCTCCATCATTTATACTTTTAAAATTAATTCCATAATATCTTGCATAATAAAATAATCCAGAATACTTATATCCTGTAATAGTTGTATTAGCACATATTGAAGTATTTGTATCTTCTACCCATACATTTTCACAATCAATTGTTATATTTTTTAATGAATCACAACTGTCAAAAGCATATTCATATATGTATATAATACTATCACTCTTTAAGTCTATATTTTCTAGACTTGTACATTTATAAAATGCACATTCCCAAATTCTAGCTATTCCATTTGGAATATATATACTCTTTAAGTTTGTACATTCTGCAAATGATCTTACTCCTATTTTTTTTATTGTATTAGGAAGACTAATACTTTCGATATTTGTATTATACTCAAATAATCGATCTCCTATAGATGTTATTTCTCCATCAAATACTACCTTTTTAACTTCTGATTGATAATCAGCCCAAGGACTTGCACTAACATTTGTAGACGTTTCATGTGTTCCATACATATCACCACTACCCGAAATCGTTAGTGTGCCATCTTCCGTATCTAAATTCCAATTAATTTTATCTCCACATTTTCCAGTATATGTATTTGCTTCAACTTTACTAGACAAAACAAGATTTATACTCACTATCGCGACAAATATTAGAATTACATATAAAATTTTCTTCTTCATAAAAGTATCTACCTTTCTTATAAGTTACTACTTTTCTTTTTTATTATATATTTAACTAATTTATTTTATTGTATTACAATAATTGCTTATCATAGCAGCAGCCTCTGCTCTTGTTGCTGTTCCCTGTGGATTTAATTTTCCATTTGATCCATTTACAATTTTATTTCCAACAGCCCAATTCATTCCCCATTTAGCAAAATCAGAAATCTTGTTACTATCTGTAAATTTACTATAGTCTGCATTCACTGTCTTATATTTTCCTTTATATCTGCAATAGTTATATAAAATCGTTGCAAGTTGCTCTCTTGTTATATTATCATCTGGTCCAAATTTTCCATTTGCATATCCACTTACAACATTATTGTTACTTGCCCACACTACTGCATTGTAAAAATATACATTTTTATTTTGTACATCAGAAAACTTACTAGTTCCAGTCACACTTGGATGATTCTCCATATTGTACAACATTGTTACTATCATTCCTCTTGTTAACTTTTGATCTGGTGCAAATGTTGTACTAGTTGTTCCAGACATTGTTTTATGTTGGTAAACATATTTTACTGCATTATAAAACCAATCATTTGCAGTTACATCTAAAAATGGCATTTCTGTATTAACAACTTTTACTGTATATGTTGCTTTTATAGCTGTTCCATCTTTCGCCATAGCAGTTATTGTTACAGTCCCTACTTCCTTTCCAGTAACAACACCTGTATTGCTTACTGTTGCAATATTCTCATTACTGCTTGTCCATTTTACATTTTTATTAAATGCATTTGATGGAGTTATGTTTGCTGTTAATGTTGTAGAAGATTTTTTTAAAACTGATGTAGCTCCAGAAACTTTTATCGCTGTTATTGGTGTACACTCAATATATCTGATATTATTTTCATTTGCAAATGTTTTTGCAGCAGAACCACTATATCCATAAAATGTTAATTGTGATTTATCTACTCCCATAAAAGCTGCATTTCCTATAGTTTGTATTGTTTTTGTGAAATATAAAGTTTTTAAATTTATGCATCCCTTAAATGCTCCTGAATTATATGCCCAATCTTCTGAATTATCTGCTTCTATAGTTCTTACTCCACATGGAATATTCATGCTTGTTAGTGCTGTACAGTCTTGAAATGCATTATTTGAAATTGTTTCTACTGCATCTGAAATGTTTACTGTTGTTAAGGATGTACAATTGCAAAACATTTTTTGTGGAAGGGCATCAATTTGAGCATTTATTGTAGCTGTTTTTAATGAAGTACAATTTTCAAACATTCCGCCTTCATATCCATTACTGTACATATATTCTACTGATGAAGGTATCGTTATATTAACTAATGATATACAATCTTTAAATACTCCCATACCCATTAATTCCACACTATTTGGTATAGATATATCTGTAAGTACTGTACATCCTTGAAATGCATAAGAACCTATCTCTGTTAGTCCTGTGTTTATTACTACTTTTTTTAGATTTGTACAACTTGCAAAAGCAGAGTCTCCAATTATTGAAACAGATGATGGTATTGTTATACTTTCTAGTGATGTACAACCACCAAATGCATTTCCATCCAATTCTTTTACTGAATTAGGAATAGTTATACTTTTTAGACTTGTACAGTTTCTAAAAGCTCCATAATTTATATTCTTTACCGTATTGGGTATTGTTACAGAAGTCAAATATTTGCAATCTCCGAATCCTGAAATGTCAGTAACCCTTTTTCCATTTATATAACTTGGAATAGTTGCAGATTCTATACTTGTTCCAGCAGCCATAACAGTAACTGTTCCATCATAGTGGTCTGAATATGATATTTCTGAATTATAATATTCAGCAGCATTTGCTTTATTTGTAAAAATTAGCATAGCAAATATAAAAAATAACGTTATTACTAGTGCATTTATAAATTTCTTTTTCATTTTCTCATTTCTCCCTTTTTCTTCTTTATTTTCTTATATTACAATAATTGCCTAACATAGCAGCCTTTTATAACAACACTTTTTTAATTTTATCATAATAAATTTCCTCCTTTCGATCTACCAACGTTATACTATAACTTTTCTATTTTTAATTTCTTTTTAAAAATTTCTGCTAAATATTTTGCACTATCTTTATTTATGTACATTGCAATCATAATTACTGCTAACAATACTGCAAGTGATATAATTTTAATACTTAGATAATATGTTATTATTACAACAATAAATGAAATAGAAAGTCCAATGATGAGTAATTTATTAGTTTTTATATTGACATACTTTTTTACATCTATCCATCTGTATATAAACATTGTTAAATATGCAACTACTGTTGATATTGAAGCTGCATACAAGCCAATTTGTTTTATCAAAGCTATGTTCACAACAATATTGATTATTGCCGCTATTATTGACGTTTTTGCTATTTCTTTTGTTAGCTTTTTTGCAACATATACAGAACCTAAAAAGCTAACTAAAATATTAAACACAGAACCTAATATTAAAATTGGAATTTGATAATAACTTTCTGCAAATTTTTCGTTTACAAAAATTCTAAACACAAATGGCATAACAGCAATTGCCCCTAGAGATAGGCTTCCAAAAAATCGAACTATAAAATCAAAAATTTTACTAAAAAATTCATCTCTATCTTCCGAATTTATATTTATTGATGCTGATTCTGTCCAAGTTAAGTTAAATACACTATATAAAGTTGAAAATATTCCTGAAAATTTATTTGCTGCTGAATATATTCCATTTTGTGCGACACCAATTACAACCGAAATTATTGTTCTGTCTGAAGCACTTACAATCCACCATGAAATTATATTAGGAATTAGTGGCACCGAATATTTTACTATATCTTTTAATAAATTTTTATCGTTTTGTTTTATATCAATATATTTATCAATCTTCTTTTTTTCAAAAATATATATTGAACATAATAAATTGGAAATTGCTGTTGCAATAAGCATTCCATATTCCCCCCATTTAAACACAACTATAAATATTACATTCAATATCACAGTTAACGCACCTGTTATGAAACTTCCAACTGCATAAGTTTTGTTGTCTCCAAGTCCTCTACATATTTGTAAAAATACACTCGATAATATTCCCATAAGTAAATTTACCATTAAAAAATATTTGTAATCATTATGTATGAATGGACTTGCACATAAAAATATTAACATACAAATTACAGACTGTATCAATATAAACTTTAAAACTGTTGTAATTAAAGTTGTCTGTTGTTCTTTATTTTCTCTACAATCAAGTAAATATCTAAATACACCTTGCTCTATTTGTAAAGTAACAATAGGTAATAACAGACTCGTTAATGTATTTAATAAGTCTACAACTCCGTATTCTTCATTGCTTAAAACAATGAAGAATATGGAGTTGTAGA
>CAKPDW010000061.1 GCA_934149115.1 uncultured Clostridia bacterium | reverse complement strand
ATTACAGTAAATTGAATTTTATAAAATGATAAATAAATGGTGCTATTTTTCGCATACCTGTCTACGAATCGCACCAATGACGTATCTGTTCGAACTAATAAAACAGATAGATACAAAAATCAATCAGAAAATAAAATCTGGTTGATTTTTTTGTTGTCTAAAAACAATATAAAAATCATCCAAACGAAAGGATGGTGTATAAATTGAAAATAATTAAACAAGAATTACAGAAATTCAAAGGATTTTGGCATAAGTTAATTAAACGATTTCAAAATAAAATTGGCTTTGATAAAGATGAAAAATACAAGTATGTTAGTGATGACCTATATAAGAATGGTGTTTTTGATGATAATGATAATGATAATCAAATTGTTAATGATGTAGCAAGAAAAATTTGATACTATGCTAAAAGACATTGATGAAGAATATAGAACTACACTTATAAATTTTGCAAAATATAAACTTGTAATGTTTGTAATGGCTAAACTTATGGAGATGGATACAACAGAATAAAATCAAATAGCACTATATATTTTCAATGGCCTTGGATGGGATAAGTTGCTTTTTTTGTGTAAATTGTGCTACAATTATATTGTAACAATTTTTTGTTGCCTTTGAAAAAATACTTTTCGGAGGCACAGTCCTCCGAACAATTACAAGGAGGAATAACTATGACAGTAAGCAATCAGCAAAAAATCGGAACTCATTTCAAGAAGGAAAACATTTTTCTAGCTACAGTTTCAGTAAGCAATGTCGACACTAAAGAAATGCTCAATTCTAAAATGGATGGTATAGATAGTAAAGTACCAGAGAATTTAATGGCATTGTTTGTAGATAACGGTTTTATCTCTTCGGAACAGTTTGATGTTTTTTATAAAGATGATATGGGATATACTCGCTTTTTAGAAGAAGGACCTGAAACTTTTGCTGGTGATAATTCAGACGGAAAAGGTATCGTTCGTAACGTTGTATCAATCTGGGAATATTATTCAGAGGAGCAGGTTACTGAATGTATGTTGAATAACGAATTTATGGCAATATGTATTTTGGATATGGCTCCCCTTTATAAGTACAATGAGGATTACAACAAAGTCTGATTCAGTTTCATAGTGGTGCTATGGGAGAAAATTCTTTTTTCTCCCGTAGCAGTCTATAATTTTATTTTAGGAATATATTTGACATTTTATAATTATCTGTGTATAATAAATATAGGAAATGAATAACCGCAGTGAATGCGGTTACCACTACATAAAAGTATAACAACACATTCGCAATATTGGCATAGTGGAATGTGTTGTTATTTTTATTCCTTATATATAATTGAATTTACATATTTTATGTATAAAATCGTTAATAAGGTTACGTTTACTGTTGCTGATACCATTAAGGCATATATTAAAAAAAGTATAAAACTCATAAACACCACCTCACTTTCTGATAACAAAAGTTATCGAGTGTAGTGGCAACACATATCTACTACTATGTTCATTTCCTATGTCAGCTAGTATAACATACAATTTAAAAGTAATCAATATAAGCAAAACAAATTTTTGTAATTTTTTTTTGATAAAATTTCTTGATTTTTATTAAAAAATCTGTTAATTTATATATAAATTGATTGATATTTGTATCAATTGTCAAGAGAGCCAAAAAGTTGTAAATAACTACTTCGTTGGCACCACACTCTCAAGTTAACTTGGGAGTTTTTCTGTGTTGTTATTAACATTTGGAAAAAAATATCTAATTATTTTTTTGGGCAAAATTTTTTATGAGATTGCTCTTACTTTTCAAAATATGGCAAATGAAGTATAAAAAAATAATCTAGAATTACAAAATAGAAGTAATGAATATATAAAAGTAAAAACAAAAGCTACTACAATATATGCAATAGTAACAATGATAATCTCATTTGTTGCAAGCATAATGTTTAATATGAATAATTATTTACTAATGTTTTGCTGTATTGCATTTTGTTTAATATGTTTTATATTATCAATTATAGAAATATTAATAAGTATAAAGTTATATAAATTAATTTTAACTGAAAAGGAATGTACAAGTTTGGGATAATTAAAAAAGACACCAGAACAAAGAAAAAATTCTTGGCTCTGGTGTCTTTTATATCATATAGTTCCTATTAATTGATAAATTAAAACAGTCCTAATCCTTGAATTTTGGATTTGGCAATTTTAACTTTTTGTGCATCTGTTAATTGTGTTCTTTGAATTGCGTTTTTAAACATTTTTTGAACTGTAGGACTATTAAGATCCAATCCTCTAGGTTTTTCACATATTGCTATTAACCCTTCTGCAGTCAAATTATTGCTTAATAGCAAAGCTTCTCGATAAACAGGTCGTCTACCGATTTCAGCAATCTTGACTTGTTGTTTTGATGTCAAGTTTGTCCGATTAATTGCATCTCTAAACCAACCTTGAACTTTAGGGTCATCAAGGTTAAATATTCTAGTATTTTTACATATTTCAACCAGTCCCTCTGCAGATAAATCATTACTTAACAACAATGCTTTTGAATAAGTAGAAAAACCAATTTTTGCAATCTGAACTTGTTGTTTTGGTGTCAATTTTGTTCTAGAGATTGCCTTTTTAAAGTAATTTTGAATATTAGGATGATCCATATTCATAGGCTCTGGCTTAGTACAAAGTGCAATCAATCCATCTCCATTTAACTCTGAAGATTTAATCAAGCCTTCTTTCGCCTCAAAGTTATTCCCTAAGGCAATTATAACTTGGCTATCGTTTTGATCAAGTGTCTGTTGGATTTCTTCGATTGTTTTTCCATCTGCCCGGCCAGAAACACGAAATATAAAATAGGCAAGAGCGAGAACTATAGACAAAGCAATAAGTGAAGCAACAACAGCAATAATAAAATCTTCAAAATCTTTCATCATTGTATACAACCTCCTTATATAGTTGAGAAAAGTTAATGTAGGAACATATATGAACTGAATTTCCAGTGAATAACTAAAAATTCAGATTTTTTCCAAGAACAATGTTGTAAATACATAATAACATAATATTATATAAAATGCAATTTTGAATTGATGATATGGCATTATATAATATGTAAAGACAAAGTTTTTTCAACTATTTACATAAAAACTTTAAAAACACTTGAAATGAATAATGAATTATGGTAAAATAAGGATACTATGATTTCATAGTTAATTACCGCTTTCACTAAATTGTGGAGAGGAGACTCTTACTTTTTAGTTTTAACATAGTAACATGTTAACAAAAGTATACGAGTGCTAGGTGATTAATTTCACCGGAAAAACGGATTCAATTTGAATCCGTTTTTTTCTGCCCAAAAATCTTTTATAAAAGGTAATGGGATGAAATATAAAGAAAACATCTAATAATATGTAAACAAAGGGTTGATTTTTTATGTAAATTAATATATAATATGCCCATGCAACTTATAGTCAAAATTCTATAATAGGAGGAATTCTTATGAGTATCACATTTAAGGAATTTGAAGTAGCAATGGAAACTTATGGAGCTCAGCGGTTAGAGAACCAGGATGGATATGAATGGAATGTCAAAGTTCCAGCTTATCAAATTGCAGGTGTAACATATGTACATTCAGGCTCGAATTATGTAAGATATCAGAGTGACAGCCCGATAGAAATAATGTTGGTACTTGCCAAGGTCGAATCTGGAGAAAAAGAACCAGGTGAAGAAGATTTCTGGGAAAGAGAAATTCATTCTGTACGAGGCTTATTAACTCTTGTAACTATGGTTGACGAGAAGTACAGCAAAAATTTTGTAGATGATTTAATGAATACAATCTATAAAAAGTTGCTGGATAATCCGGAATTTAAGAAAAATAATTCCGTAGTATTTCGTAATCTAAAAACCAATAATGCATACGAGTTATATAATCTGCTTTCTGACTTCAGCAGGATAATTAATCCTTATGCTGATATCTTTGTAGAAACAAAGGAGCCTATCGATTACATTGATAATACCAAATTAGGTATTGCAGTTGAAGATCGATTTGTACAGTTCTGGTTAAATAATACACCATGTCAGGTAACTTTTAAGAATGGCAACGGTGGTTGGATGTATGATGCTACCGCAACAATCGACAGAAAATATTATAAGGGAGTTCTGTGTATTGGACACTACTATAATAATGGTACTGATGGTAGACCTGTTGATGAAGTGGTAAGATTAGACTACATCGAACGTAATAATGAGGAAAGTGAAATAAGCGAAGAAGATATTGATATTCGTATCAGCCTGAAAACAGGATTGGCATGGAGCGAAAAGCAGTCAATTAATGAAGCTAAACCAGTAACAGAAGATCAGGTTGAGGAGATGATTGCACATTTAAAAATTCTTATTAAAAAAGTACGGAAAAGAATTTATAAGCCTATGATTAAATAGGATTTTCAAAGTACTTTCAATGGAAGGTGTCTAAAATAGGGCATAGCCGAGAGGCTAGGCCCTATTTTAGATAATAATGCACAGATTGGAATATTATAATCTGTACATTTATAAAAAGATACGAGCATTAAAATATTCTAATAAATATTATTAAAACATTTTAATGCCCGTATCTTTATTTTTGAAAAGTTTTAAAAAGTTTCTTATTCTATATAATATTTATACAAAAGTAAGGTTTGTACAAAAATAAATAAAAATCTTATTTATTAACTTTTTCTTTTAATGCTTTTCCAGGTTTGAAAGCAGGAACTGTTGAAGCAGCAATTTGTAATTCTTCACCAGTTTGTGGATTTCTTCCTGTTCTAGCAGCTCTTTCTCTAGTTTCAAATGTTCCGAAACCAATTAATTGAACTGAATCTTTATTTTCTAAAGCTCCAGATACTACATTTACAAAAGAATTTACTGTAGCTTCTGTATCTTTTTTTGAAAGACCTGTTTCATTTGCTATTGCACTTATTAAATCAGCTTTATTCATCTTAAAATCTCCCTTCTTTTTTAGTATATATAAACTTTAGCAAATAATACACTAATCGTCAAGAGTTTAATATAAAAAATCTTGCAAATAAAATGAAAATACGTAAAAACGAATGGTGAAAGCAGGTAATTTGCGAAAAATGTCGAAATTTGTCATACGAAAAAATAAGCAAAATATTGACAAATCAAGTAAAAAGATGTATAACTAATATGGTTATTATATTGGAATGACTAAATAAATAAACCAATATAGACACTGTTCTAGAAAAAAGTTTTTTTATATGAGTTTAAGAAATATCCGACTTAACAAGTAAAATATATGATTTTATTTGTTAAGTCGGATATTTCTTTTGTAGAACAAAAGTGGACATTAATAATATTTGCATTTGTTTTAACTTTTTTTACTCCGCATCTTTGTTCACACGCGAAATGTGCGAAACAAATTTCTGTGCATTGTTAATTTTATATAGTTAGTCCATTACATAAAAAGAACCTGTTCAAAACAGGTTCGAAATTACTCTTGAGATTTCTTTTTATAATTTCCAGAAACTAATTTAGGTAAATAAGTAATAATTTTATAAATTGCTAATCTAATTTTTTTAGTAATAATATAAGATTTTCTTAATTTCCTTGGTGAAACAAGATCAAAAGAATTTTCTTGAATAGTCAAACTTGTTTCAATATGTTCAATTGGGAAGATATAATTTTTCCCATCATTATTATCCCATTCATCATTATTATTTTTAAAGCAAAAACATAAACAGTTACTTTCAGGAAGAACTATTTCTGTTTGAAAACCTAATTCAGATTTAACCATTTTTACATCCTGAACATTATTCCAGTTATCACCAAATCCAAAATGAATAAAAACATCAGAAGAATTATCTTGAAAGAACTTACCAGTGTAAGAAATCTTTATATTTGAATGAGGTGTTAATTTATCTGTATTAAAAAAAATATTTTTAACTAATTCCATAATAAATCTCTTTTCCTTTTTAAAAATATATATAATATTATAATATTAAAAAAAAATAGTTTCAACAGAAAATAAATTAATAAATAAAAATGTTACAATATTGTAAAGAAAATGTTAATTTTCGACATAGGCTTTTCCGATAAGAGTAAATTGCGAACCGTCTTTAATAGAAATATCTCTGGTCAAAAAATTATCAGCCTTTAAAACAAGTTTATTTTTTCTATAAACAAATCTTCTAACCATAATAGAATCATTATATTT
The DNA here is from genome assembly GCA_934149115.1 of uncultured Clostridia bacterium. Classification (GTDB taxonomy): domain Bacteria; phylum Bacillota; class Clostridia; order TANB77; family CAG-508; genus UMGS1994. Next base: position 2,547 of record CAKPDW010000061.1, on the reverse strand, counting down.
AACTAAACCGAATTCTCTATGTAATGGCATAGTAGCAAATTCAATAAATACAGTAGTTCCCTTAGGAATAGAAGATTTCATAGAATCATCATTCATAACAAAAGCAAAAGAAGCTTTTGGAATTGAAGCAGGGCAAACAGCCATACCAACAATATTATCTACCAAAGGAATGGTATTGTAAGGTATAGAATCTACTAAATTAAATTTTTCCTGTTCTTCTGTTAGTTCTTTATCATAAGTATAAGAGACTGGTAGATATGGAATATCTAGTGCAGTACAAATATCTTTTAAAGTTTTTGCACTAGGATTTCTATCACCTTTTTCAATATGGGTTAGATGTCCGACATTAATACCGTGATTTTTGAGCAACAGTAGTCTTTGATAATCCTTTTTCCTCCCTAACATGCAAAAGTAATTTTCCTAACATAGTATCACTCCTCAAAAATATTTAATCATATTATATATTTAAAAAAATAAAATGTCTAGTGAAAGTAGTTAGAATATATTGAATAAAACAATTCGATATGATAATATAAAATCGGCTATAGGGAATGGAGGGGAAAAATGAAGAAAAAAGAAGTAAAAGAAAAACCAAAAAGCTCACAAGAGTATATTGAGCAAATGATGAAAAAAAGAAGAAAGACAATAAAAATATCCATTATAGCTGTAGTTATAATTATATTATTAATAGCACTAACAACCTCATTTGCTATATCAACAATGATGTCTAATAAAATTATCAAAGGAATAATGATAAATGATGTAGATGTGTCAGGTTTGACCAAAAGCGAAGCATGTCAAATTCTGGAAGAAAAAATGAAAAACAGAAAAGAAGGAACAATAAAGCTAAAGTACAATGAATATCAAAAAGATTTAGCTATAGAACAACTTGAAGTATCCGCAAATGTGGAAGAAACTGTTGATAAAGCATTGGAAAAAGGAAGAACAAGCAATATATTCGTAAATAATTTTGAAATCATTAAAGATAAATTTTCAAAGCAAAATTTAAACATTGATGTAAAATACAATGAAGAAGAACTAGATAAATTTCTAACAGAAACCAGTGCTGAATTACCTGGAGGAGTTCAAGAATATACATATAGTATTGAAGAAAGTGAATTAATAATAACACCAGGGAAAAGTGGTATAGTACTAGATCAAGAAAAAATGAAACAAGAAATAAATGATGAACTAACAGATTTAGGAAAAGAATTTCAGACAGACAGAGAAATTGCAGTAAAAGAAGAACAAGCAGTGCCTATTGATTTAGATAAAATATATGGAGAAATTCATACAGACCCTCAAGATGCATATATAATTGAAAGTCCATTTCAAGTTGTAGTAGATAAAAATGGTGTAGATTTTGCAATTACTATGGAAGAAGCAAAAGCACTTTTAACAGAACAAAAAGATGAATATGTTATTCCACTAAAAATTACAAAAGCACAAAAAACAGTATCAAGTCTAGGCTCAAGAGCATTTCCAAATGAATTAGCTAATTTTACAACAAGATATGATGCAGGAAATACAAGTAGAACAACAAATTTAGCCATAGCATGCAAGAAATTAAATGGGCAAGTAATTCAACCAGGAGAAGTATTTTCTTATAATAAAGCTCTAGGAAAAAGAAGTGTAGAGAACGGATATAAAGAAGCAGCAATATATGCAAATGGAGGAGTAGAAAACGGATTAGGTGGAGGAATATGTCAAATATCTTCAACTCTATATAATGCAGTATTACAAGCAAATCTAGGAATCGAAGAAAGACATAACCATTCATTTATCACATCATACGTAGAAGCTGGAAAAGATGCAACTGTTGTATACGGAGCACTTGATTTTAAATTTAAAAACACAAGGAAATATCCAATAAAATTAGAAGCATACCTAAAATCAGGAGTTGCAACAGTAAAGATATATGGACTAAAAGAAGAAAATGAATATAACGTAAAAGTTGTAGCCACAGTACTTCAAAATATTCCATGTGCTGAAGAAAAAGTAGAAGATGCAACATTGCCAGCAGGAACAACAAAAGTAATAGCCAAAGGAACAAATGGATGCAAGAGTGTAACATATAAGTATGTATATGACCAAGCAGGAAACTTAGTTTCAAAAACACAATTATCAACAGATACATATGGAACAATAAAAAGAGTAATACATGTAGGAACAAAACCAACAGCAACACCAAGTACAACACCATCAACTCCACCAGTAACACCAACACCAAGCCCATCAGCATCTACGTCGCCTTCTGGAACATCCAAACCAGGAGGAACAGGTGGAAATGAGGTAACCAATGAGAATTCAAATGCAACAACGACTCCATCAGGGACTGGTAGCACAGGAGAATAAAATTTAAAAATATATTTATATAAGAAAGAATGTCAATTGTTTGATAACAAATATTGATGTTCTTTTTATTTATACATAGTACAAAAATGAGAAAAAGTTTTGCAAAAGTGTGATGAATATTGTATTATAAAAAGTAGACACGGACAGTCAGAAAAAAGTTTTAAATAATTAATGAGTGTGATAGAATTATTT
>CAKPDW010000060.1 GCA_934149115.1 uncultured Clostridia bacterium | reverse complement strand
CTCTCTTCTTAGAGGTATAAAAGCAATTTACTAACTCATCCAGTGTCCGATTTTTTAAAACTTTAAGCATATTTTTTTCCTTTCTACTATAATAATAGTTCAAAATCTTCAACAGTTGCTTCTGCTATTATACCTCATTTACATAATATCGTCAACATACCACTATTTGGGTATAATTTATCATCGAATAAAAATATTTTACTTGCATATACTAATTATGTATGCTATTTACGTTCCATTTTTTTCTATTTGTCTGTCCTTTATATAATCATTCATATCATGAACCAATTGATTTATATCTTTTCAAGCCTATTCTCCATACAAAATAACATGGAATAACAAATAAAAGCGCTATCAAAGGTGTAAACATATATAATTTATTTTCATTCCTTCCAATTACATATAGAAGCGGATAATAATTAACAAATGCTAAAGGCAATATGTATGTAAAAAACTTTCTAACCCATTCATGATAAATATTAAGTGGATATTGAGTTAAGTCTCTTGCTCCATCAGTAAAAATATTCATTATTTCAAGTCCTTGTATTGTAAAGAATGTAATTCCTGCCTTCAAAATAAATAATGCAGAATAAATTACAATTGTACAAATAATCATAAAAAATAATGTAATTAATTTATCTATTTGTAATAACTCTGGATTTTTAACAAGCAAAGCTATAAATATCACTATAGCTAACTTGCTTAATAAGCAAAATTTTTCTCCTTTCTCACAATTTTTCAAGCTCATTCTAACATATAACATTTCTCATATGCGTTTTATTGCCTAATTCACCATGACACTCTGGTAACAAGTTTTAGATTCTTTAAAATAAAAAAATACCTAGTACATTTCTGTAATAAGTATTTTCTGCTTTTATTACTTTCTATTTTATTATATCTTTCAATTCATCTATACTTTCAAAATAAATAAAATCTTTGTGTTCTGTATCATTTTTAGCTTTATTAAAAGCAGTAGTATAATATGTACTCGCCCTTTCTGTTAATGCTACTGTATCTTCTGGTTTAAATGTTTTTACATTATCTTCTGTTACTTCCAAATATATAGAGTTATCTTTCAAGTCCATTGGGGCTATTCCTTTTGTAGTTTCTTCTGTTTTAGTGCTTCCCCTTACAATCATAAAGTTACTTTCTTTTGCATAGTATATATCAGTATCTTCCATATTTTGTTTTTCTATTTCTATTAATGTTTTATTACCAATTTTCTTTAACTCATTATATTTTGTCTCTGTTATATTATATTTGTTTAATAACATTAACTTATAATTACTTTTATCTCTATATTTTAATAATACCACACACCCTGTAATAATCATAATAACTGTAATTACATAAATAATAACTTTCTTTTTATTCATAAGTTTTTCCTCTTTTATTTTAATATTTTAGCCTTTTCAGTTTTAAACTCTGCTTCTGTTATTGCTCCACTTTCTTTTAGTTTTTGTAATCTCTCTAAATCTTCATATTTATTACCTCCTAGATTTTTAGTCAAGTTACTTGTTTTACTTCCATTAGTATCTATAAAAGACCATACTAAGCAACCTATCCAACCTAACAAAGTCCAACCTAACAAAAAATTAATAAGTAATATAATTCCTTTATTTGCGTGTCCCCTTTTATATGCAATTATACTTGGTAAAAAATATAGCACAATTCCTAATATAACTAATACAACTACTATTACTAGCATTACTACAATTGATGCCACCTTACTATACATTGTTTCCATACATTCTCCCCCTTTATTTATTACTCTAACAGTATAATATCACATTATTTTTTATTCGTCTATTATTTTCATCAGTGTCAATTTAATAAGTTAATAATTTTATCAGTTTTATATACAATAGTATATATATTAATGAAGGGACAATACTATATGTTGTAGTATTACCGACCTAACTGTTTTAGCAAAAAAAATAAACCACATAACCTATAATTGGTTAATATGGTTTATTTTTTACTTTTAAATTATTTTTATTCTATGTTGTTTGGTATCTTTATGTCTATTTCTTGCTAAAGTCTATAACATCATATTCTTTTAATAATTTTTCTATGTCTGTTCCTTTAATTTTCTTTAGTGCTTTGTTTAAAATGACTTCTTGAGGTAGACTTAGTTTCATATCGTTTAATGGTTTTCCGTCACGTAATTTTATGGTTGCGTTTAATAGATCTCTTATATCGTATGTGCTTCCCCAAACTTCTGGAATTCCTCTATCTATATCTAATAGTGTATACACTGCTTCCATGGCTGTACGAATTGAATATTCTGTTGTGAATATTGTGTCTCTTGGTGTTTCTGCAAATTGTCCTAGGAATGCAAAGTTGACGCTTTTGTCTGGTACAACTTTTGGTCTGTCTCCAGCTTTTCTTGGCATAAAGAATGCTGTAATATATGGCATCATTACTGGAACTGTATTTGCACTGTTTGATGCAAGTTCTTCAATTTGGTCTGTTGGTACTCCTAAGTGGTATAACCATTCCATACATATTTCTTTTCCTGTACATTCTTTCATTGGTTTTTTGATATAGTTTCCTGGTTTGTCACTAAATAGTCCATAAATCCATCCTACTAGTTGATCTTTTGGTTGTTCTCTGAATTGTGGTTGACGATTAAATGTCCAACTTAATAACCAATTGGAATCTTTGACTGTAACAATTCCTCCTGTTACTACTTTTCCACTGAATGGGTCTCTCTTACAAATTTTTTCAATGTATGGTGGTATTTTGTCATCTAATGTTGTAACTGTTGCGCTCATCCAATTTGTTTGGTTAGGGTCATAGCAGAATTTATCTGGATTTCCAAATGATTTGTCTTGTGCTGAGATTTTTCTCCACATATCCCAGCCTCCTCCTAGTTTGATTTCTGTATTAAATTCTGCTTTTTCATTTTGTGAGCCGTGTGTAGAATTTTCTACACATCCTCCGTTTGTAATAAATACTAAGTCATTTTCTGTTAAATCAATATTTTTATGTTGTCCTTTTTCTTCTATGACTATTGTTTTTGCTTGCTTTTTTTCTTCTGATATATCAAATATAACATTGTCTACTTTTGTTTCATAATGGAATTGTACTCCAAATGATTCAAGATATTTTATCATTGGTAAAATCATTGATTCATATTGGTTGTATTTTGTAAAACGAAGTGCTGTAAAGTCTGGTAATCCTCCAATATGGTGAATGTATCTTTTTATATATAGTTTCATTTCTAATGCGCTGTGCCAATTTTCAAATGCGAACATTGTTCTCCAATATAACCAGAAGTTAGAATTAAAAACTTCGTCATCAAATACTTCATTTATTCTTTTGTCGTATAGGTCTTCATCTGGTGTGAAGAATAATTTCATTATTTCCATTGCACCTTTATCTGAGATAGCAAATTTTTTGTCAGTATGTGCATCTTGTCCACATTCTTCTGTTGCTCTCATTAAAGAGTAGTTTGGATCTGCTTTATTTAGCCAATAGTATTCGTCTAATACGCTTACTCCTTCTGTTTCAATTGATGGAATAGAATGGAATAAATCCCACATACATTCAAAGTGGTTGTCCATTTCCCTTCCACCACGCATTATATAGCCAACATCATTATAATAATATCCGTCACATGCTCCTCCTGGTATTTTATCTTTTTCTAATATATGAACATTTTCACCTTTCATTTGTCCATCTCGAACTAAAAAACATGCTGCTGCTAATGCTCCTAGTCCTGAACCAACTATATAGGCTGATTTTTTATCAACATCCGTAGGCTTTTTTGGTCTTGCAAAAGCCTCATAATTACCACTACTATAATACATATTTACCCTTCCTTTCTTAAGGTGTAGATCTGGTTGAAATTTGTTTATATAATAGGAAAGTTCCCCGAACTTCTTATTATATAAATAACAATGCACAGGAATTTGCTTTGTAAATTTCGTGCACGAACAAAGACGCAGACTTAAAAGTGTTATAATTGGTGCAAATGTTATTAATGTACACTTTTGTTCTATCTTACAAGTATTTCAACTTTTTCTCCTCCTTTGTAATTCTATCCAATAATACTTATAAAATACATTTATTTCAATAAACAAAAAAAGTAGTTTGTATATTTTTCTACATAACTACTTTTTTGTATATATTTAATTAAATCTGTAATAATATGGGTTGAATTTGTTTACCGTCAAGTGCTTGCTCTAATGTTGGAATTATATATTCACTGGCAAATACAACTGAGCGTGGTTTTGTTATTGGATTGTCTTGTTTAAATGGTACGAAATAATAATTTTTCATATTTAATAGTTTTGCTATATTCATTGCATTTCCACTTAATCCATTATTTGTTGATGGGGCTATTACTAGTGGATTTTCGTTTCGTAAATGTGATTTTGCTGCCATTACGGCTGGTGTATCTATGATGTCATTTGCTAGTTTTGCCATTGTGTTTCCAGAAGCGGGTGCTATTATCATTATGTCTGTTAGGTGTTTCGGCCCAATTGGTTCTGCTCCTTGAATTGTGTTTATTATTTTATTTCCTGTGATTTGTTCTACTTCATCTATGAATTTCTGTGCTTTACCAAATTTGGTATCTAAATTATATGAATTATATGACATTATAGGTATGATTTCTGCTTTTTCCTCAGCGATTTTTTTAAGTTGTTCTATGCTTTTTTTGAATGTACAAAATGACCCTGTAAATACGTATCCTATTTTCTTTCCTTCAAGTACCAATCATATTTCCTCCTTTTATATTAAGTCGAAACTTTGTAAGTTTCTTTCTTGATATATTTTACGTTTTTATGTAAATCATTGTTACAAATCAATTTTGTTATTTATTTCTGGAGTACATGATTGATATGAGTAAATTTTTGTATTGTTTTATATATTTATATTCTAAGAGTATCTGTTTGCCTTTCTTATTGCAAAAACATGAGGCCGTCTTATAGAATAATACTATAAAACGACCTTATGTCTTTAGACTATGATAACCTCTCAGATTTATCATAATTTAAAATTCAATCTTTCCAAGATTACACGAATATCATAAACAATATTCTTCAATTTATGGTGTTCCCGGTGTTTATTACAGTGCAATGTTTCAAAGCTTTTTACATAGTTAAAAGTTATTTGAATTTTGTTGATAAGGTTTTAACCAAACCATATGCATCAACTCTAAAGAAGTATTCTCGTCCGAGTATTTCTACTCGTTTGGTATTTACTTCTTTTTCAATTCTTTTAGCAAATTTTCCTTTTGTTTGGCATTCACCGTGATTTACTAAGACTAATTTCAGGTTTTTGAACTGTTTTAAGAAATCAATCATTTCATCTGCTTTCGCATGTGCAGAATATTCTGTTGTGTATTCTACATCTGCGCTTTTATTTACTGCAATTCCTCCTACTTCTACCATTTCTCCAAGTTTAGTATTTTTTAATCTACTTCCCATGGTTCCTTCGGCAGTATAGCCTGTAAACTGGATGAGTGTTTTGTTTCTGGTGATATACTTTGGAATATATACCTGTGCAGGTCCATATGAACCCATTCCAGAAGTTGTAAGAATTATCTTTGTGTTTGTATCTTCTAATACATCAGCTCTACTAGCTTTGTCAACAAAAATTAAATTCTCTGGTAAAAAGTCTCTCATAAGTGGGTTGATATTCAAACCGTCTTTAATATACAGGTCTGTATATCTTATTGCCAATTTACCATCAAAATAAATTGGAATGTTTGGATCAAGTTCTCCACTTTTCTGCATACATTTTAATGTATACAAGATTTCCTGAGCTCTGCCTAAGGAAAATACTAATGTAAGTACTGTTCCATCATTTTTTAAACGATTTTTGATGTTTTCTTTAAATGTCTCCCGGATTTCACTAGAGTCCATATCACCATAAGTAGATTCCTGAATTACTGTTAATGGTAAATCTAAAATCCATTTTGGGATTGGCTTAACATCAAAAAATATATTTTTGTTGTTATAATCTCCAGTGAATAACAGATTAATATCTTCATAACCTGGATAACTAATCTGTACAAGGATAAGCGCTGCACCTACTAAATGTCCGTTATTCAGCATTGTTATTTTGATGTTTTTATGAACTGATATAGTTTCATAAAACTTACAAGGTTTTGAAAGTGATATCGTTCTGTCAACATCTGATTCTGTATACAGGCATTTTGTATTTTTTCTTTTTGCTGTAGAGTTTAGCACTTTATAACTATCGTATAATGCAAATGGTAACAGCTTTCCTGTAGTCTCTGTCATATAGATTGGTTTGTTAAATCCATTCTTAACCAAAAATGGTAATCTTCCAATATGATCTACATGCACATGGGTGACTAAACAAAAGTCAAGGTTTTCCGGTCGGAATGCTAACTCAGTATTTAATTTATCGTATTCTCTTTCCTGGTATAAACCAAAATCTACAATAAACCGTACTGTTTCTCCATTTGGAAATTTGACACTTGCATAGTTGCCTGAACCAGTTACTGCTTCATTCATTGCCATGATATCTACATGGAGTGGACTATTCTTTCCCATAAATTCATCCTCCTACATTAAATTATTGTATTCAATGTTAACGAGTTACTTTACATTGATATTTTATCACCTTCGACTTTTTATGTCAATTAATATATGTATGTTTTTAATAATTATTATGTTTTTTTATCTTGGTAGGCCGTCATATTCCCATGAGTTAAACCACTCTGTTGCTTTTATATATTTTAATCTGACTGGCATTCCTGAATATACTGGGTAAAAATAAATAAAAAATGTTAAAAATATTGCACATAGTGCTGGTATGCAATAGTCTACTTTGCTTTTCCATTTGGCTAATTTGCTTATTGTAAAAACTATTGTTAGCATCATATAAGGCAGTGTAATAAAGTAATGATATATAAACATTATTCTTCCTATAAATGCATATGTAATCCATGTGGCTATTATCATTACTAAAATAATTAATCCTTCTTTGTCTTTTTTGATAATGGTGTATATCAGTGTGAATATGGCTGTAGCTGTTGATAACCACCAAATTGCTGGATTTCCCATACATGCGATTGTTCCAATTTTATCATTATCAAATCTTCCTATATAAAACCATAGTGGTCTTTTCATTATTGGCCATTCGTACCATTTACTTGTGTATGGATGTGTTGCTTCTAATTTTGAATGATAATCATACATTGCTTTTTGGTATTTTATAAAAGATCCTACGTCTTTAATTGTTATGTATTCTGAAACTGTCTCACCATTTTTATTTTCATATGCATAGTATAATTGTGCATTTGGATTATTTATTATTGGAATGTATGATGCTACATATATTGCAATAGGTATTATTATAAAAGATAGAACTGACCAAAGTAGTAATTTTAAATTTATTTCTCTATCTTTTATAGTTTTTATTAAATATAAAATACCCATTCCTAATCCTACGAATGCTGAAGTCCATTTTACTGAAATCGCCATTCCCCAAAACGTTCCTGATAATAATAATGGTATTTTTCTGGTTTTTATACTTTTTTCTTTTGGCATATATAGGTATTTCAAAAAGAACATAAAAGATGTTAAGCAAAATAGTAATAGTAAACTGTCTACAGTTCCTATTCTTGTTTGTACAAAGTGCATTCCATCTAGCGCCATTATTATGGCTGAAAATAATGCATATCTTTCTCTTTTAAATAATTGTTTTGCGATTTTGTATATAACTAATATAATTAGTATTCCAGCAATATTTCCGCAAAGTCTATATGCAAATGGTGTTAGTCCAAAAAAGTGAATTGGAATTGATAATATTATTTTTCCTAATGGTGGATGTGTATATTCGTATATTGATAAATTATTTAACATTTCATATGCTGTTCTTGGAAAATATATTTCATCAAAATATGTACTGTTCATGTATGAATAATTTTTTGGAACATCTTCTTGTTCATCTAATAATATTTTCTCTTTTTCTCCCATTGGTGTTAATTCTATTTTTTTATCATTAGTATCATAAATTTTAAATTCTCCTAGAGTTGTTGTTTCTCGTTCTGATTTTATTATAATGTAATTTGGCTTTACTTCTGGTGCATTAATATATTCTTCATTCCATTTAAAAACATTTGAATAATCCAGATATACTGTTGTTCCAGTCACATATTCATCTTCATTTTCATAATTGTTTGAATAATAAATTGTGAATTCAGATTCATTGTATCCAGAATATACCATCATTTTTTCTGGTATTTGCTCTGAATTAATTTTATATACTAATTTTTCTCCTTTTTTTAGGTTTGCAAATGTTTGTGGATTCTTCATGTTTCCTAATTTATAAAAGGATAAAATACTATATATTACTAATATAATTATTAATGCTATTTGTGCAGGTTTTAACTTTTTCATTTTTTCTCCAAAATCTATTTTTAAGATTGATAAAAAACAGGTTTTGCATTTTACAAAATCTGTTTTTTATTTTTTATATTTTTATTTTAATTTTCTTCTATATATCCAAACGCATATGCCAAATGCTCCTATTGCTACTGGAATTACAGCTATTATTGCTCTAACTATTTTGTCTTCTTTATCAGTTGCTGTATATGGGACATATGATGATGCTTTTCTCATTTCATAGTATTCTCCTCTATTGCTTGTAAATGCAAATGAGTTTAATATTATATCATTATTGTATAAAAACATTGGTGTTTGCCCATCTAAAGAATTATCAGAAAATGCTGATGTTGTAGCAAAAATTACTGCTCTTGATTCGCTTCCGTCTGCAACTGTTTTCTGGAATGTTTCACCTATAGTGTATTGATTTCCTGTATTTGTTTCTGTTGTTTTTGATGTAAAATCTGATGTTATTGCTTTTGATGATGTCATTACTATTGGAG
>CAKPDW010000059.1 GCA_934149115.1 uncultured Clostridia bacterium | reverse complement strand
GGATGTTTATGGGATGAGACATTGCAGTGGTTAGTAGATAGTGGAAATAAAACATATGCAGAAATGAAAGATTCAACGAGTTGGGGAAATTATAGTAACAGTACATTTGAATATAAAAATACAAGTGGAAGTACATCAACAAAGGCAGCCAACAATAGTACAAGAATTCCGTCAGGAAGCACAGAATATAGTAAAGCAAATAATATATATGATATGGCAGGAAATGTATACGACTGGACGCTAGAGGGCAACGGCTCTAACTACCGCAGTTCTCGTGGGGGCTTTTACTACTACAGTGGTTCTTACAAACCAGCATCTAGCCGTTACAACAGCCTTCCGTACGTCAGCAACAACTACTTCGGTTTTCGAGTGTACTTATATATAAAGTAGCACTGAACACTGATGGCGATACACTGGGATGAGGTCATAGTGATTTTAGGGTAGGTTATTATGCGTTGAAAAATGAGCTTGTCAAGTTTAGTGTGTAAATTTTTTCATATTAATTTTAAGAAGTGATGATGGTGTATTATATAGTGCATAAATTTTATTGCTTTTTAAAATTTACACACTATATAATACACCATCTGAAAATCAGAAATTTAGCTATGTTAAAAGATATGTTTATGACGACATAAAAATTAATTGCAGAAGTGTCAATGGTGTCAGAAGAAATTTGACAGCGAAGATGTCGAAAATCTTCTGTTACCATTGACAGATCTTAAAAATGAGTGAAATATGATTTTAACAATAAGAGAAATCTTATTGATTAAAATAAATTAGGGATAATTCAAAGGGCAACGGCTCTAACAACCGCAGATATCGTGGGGGCAATTACAACAACAATGGTTCAAACAAACCAGCATCTAACCGTAACAACAACAATCCGAACAACAGCAACAACAACATCGGCTTTCGAGTGTACTCTAATATTAGTTCAGATTATATATTTTAAGGAATATATACAGTAGCATATTAGATATTAAAGAGAATTATTCCTTCCTAATTTAGGTAAAAATGTATCATTAGATTATGTATTAGTAAATTTTGTTGAATATACGTAATCTAACCCTTTAAAGGGAATTGGTGGAGAAAAAAATTTAGTAACAATTTTATAAATGCAACAGCTAATTGTAATAGTACCTGTTGCTTTTTGTATGTGTAGAAAATAAAAAAAGAAGGAGTGATGAAATGAAATTAACAGATGAAATTGAAAAACTGCAAGAAAAAAATGAAGGAAAAATTATATTAATGAAAAGTGGTATATTTTTTATAGCAATTGGTAAAGATGCAGTAGTATTACATGAGGTATTAGGACTAAAGACAACGTGTATAAAAGAGCGAATTTGTAAAGTTGGTTTTCCTGTAAGAAATGTTGAAAAATACATACATTTATTAAATGAAAATGATTTATCATTTATTATTTATATAAAAAATGAGGAAAATCAAATAGAAGAATTGTATAAAAATGAAGGAAAAGATGTAAATGAATTCAGAAAATGTTTAGATTGTAAGGAATGTTTAAATCTTCCAGAAAACGAGAAAGATATATTAGAAAGGATTAGAAAAATTGGAGAGTAAAAAAGAAAATGAACTTACACTAATACCAAAATCTGAAAGATACATTCAATATATGCTAGATGTAATTTTTAAATTACCTAGAACAGAAAAATTTAGTATAGGTACAGAATATAAAAATTCGATGTATAAAATGTTAAGATATATTTTATATATTAGTAAAATTGAAAAGGAGGAAAGGTTATATTACATTAATTTAATAGATGCAGAGTTAAACACACAAAGAATTTATTTACGAATAATGAAAAATAACAGATGGATTGACGAGAAAAAATTTAAAGTTTCAATTGATTTAATATATGAAATAGGAAAAATAGTAGGAGGATTGGTAAAATATTATGCCAAGAACAATAAGAAATCAATTTGAAAAAAAATTAACGTATGAGAAATTAGAGTTGGCTCATAAGTTAAGTCAAAAAGGAAAAACAACAAAAAAAGATGTTATTTTATTTAATTTAAAAAAAGAAGAATATTTGCAATGGTTATATCAACAATTGAAAAATGGAACATATGAACATGGAGGGTATAGGATTTTCTATGTAAAAGTACCAAAAAGAAGAAGAATACAAGTATCAAGATATATTGATAGAATTGTTCATAGATGGCTAGTTGATAATTTCTTAAAGGAATATTTTATGAAAAGTTTCATAAATACTTCATATGCATGCATAAAAGATAGGGGGATGCATTGTGCCGTTTTAGATGTTCAAAAGACTATGAAACATTGTGATAGAATATGGGGAGAATATTACATACTGAAAATGGATGTGGCGAAATATTTTCAAAATGTTGATAGAAAAATAAAAGATGAAAAATTAATGAATTTAGTATATAAAATAATTTATTCAAGTGAAGGGGATAAAGGATTACCAATTGGAAATTATACAAGTCAAACATTTGCAAATATATATTTGAATGAGGTTGATCAATTTATTAAACATAATTTGAAATGTAAATATTATTTTAGGTATATGGATGATTCATTGGTGTTAACGAAGAGCAAAAAAGAGGCTGTTGAAATTTTAAGTAAGATAAGGAAATTTTTAAGTGAAAATTTAAAATTAGAATTAAATTCTAAAACTCAAATTATAAAAAGCAAAAATGGGGTGAATTTTTGTGGTTATAAGATTAATGCGAATAGGTTAAAGATTCGTGATAGAGGAAAAAGAAATTTAAAATTAAAACTAAGAAAAGTTGAACAAAGTATAAAAGATGGAGAACTTTCATCTAAAGAAGCGTATAGATACATAACTGGTCACATAGGATATATAAAAATTGCTAATGTAAAAAACTTGACAGAAAAGTTATTTTATTGTAGGGAAAATAATGAATGAAGTTTATTTACTAGGCAAAATTATTAAATTAGGGGAATTTAGATTTATATATGGAGATGTGTTAGTTCATAAATCATTAATTAAATTATGGATAGAGACGGTTGATAAAAATATAATAGAATGTTGGGGTTATGATGATATTGCTGATAGAATTTTGAGAAATGATTTTGAGATGGTTATGTTACGTGGAGAAATAAAGACAAAAGGCTATGTAGTAATTAAAAATATAGAGAGTATAATAACGGGATAGTACATTAAGTACTATTTTTTTTTTTGCCATTAGGATATTTCTTGTGATAATCATGACAGTTGATTCCGTAAGAAAAGTCTAATTTTGTAATAAAAAAATAAAGCAAAAGATATTAAAACATAAAAGAAGGGGAAAGTGTTACGCAAGGTTAATATTTAAAGGATATATTCATTTTATTACCATTTACTTTAATAAATAAAAATGTAATTATTATTATAAAGTTTATAAGAAGGATTTGGGTAATATGAAAAGGAAAAGTAAAATTTTAATTAGTTTGTTTGCAATTATATTAGTAATTGCATTGAGCATAATAGGCTTTAATATAATTAAAATAAAAAATCAAAAAATGGTTGCTGTTAATGACAATGAGACTAGAAGAGCAATGACATACACTGAAGTTACAGATGATAATGCTAATATTGATAATTGTGAGTATGTCAAATTTAATAGTTTTTTTATCAGAGATTTAGATGGTGATGGTTATGCTGAAAAGTATGATGGTACGTGTAATTATATTGATAAAAAAGCAACTTTGTATTTTGATATTAATGTTCTTACAGATGGAAAACTTGAAAATGGAAAAATTAAAATTAATGGAAAGAATTTTGATTTGTCAACAACTTTGATAAAAGATGAAGTCTTGAAGAATGATTATATTGGAAATGATATTAAGCAATTGGAATTAAATACAATTAATTGTGGAACACAAAAAATATTTTATGGGACTATAAGTGCAGATATCGGAAGTAATATAAATAATTATAGTGTTACAAATAATCAGATTATTCTTACAGGAACATGGACATCAACTGATGGAACGAGAACAGCCAATATCAATAAAGTAATTAATTTAAAAACAGATTGGTATGGAAAGACATCTACAAGAGTATATAATTATTATTCAACAGATCATGATATCACTACTGCTATTGGTTCTGATGAAGTTACACTTGATTTTAATGTAGGGTATGAAGAAACAGCAGAAGAGCTATTACTACAAAAACAAATTATAGAAGTTACTATTCCACAATTAAATGGATATGATGTAATAAATGCAACAACAACTTCTCAAAATTGTGTAGATAGCTATGATAAAGACACAAAAGTACTAACAATTTCAAGAGAAGCAGAAACAGATAGTAATGGAAATATTATAAAAAGTGTTTCTAGATATAATAGCTATTCAATTCAGGTAAGATATCCTTTAGAAGCATATGAGAAATTAGGAGCTGATACAATTAGCCTTACATTTCCAACTAAAGGTTACTATTATGGATATAATAATAGTAGTGCGGAATTTTCAAACGAAAATCCATATATATCATCAAGCAAAAGAGCATTTACACATACATGGAGCGAGCCAGGAGGAGAAGCAGCGATATTTAAAGTAGATATAGGAAAATATGTATGGAATGCAGATACAAATACATATAAATATGTAATTTCAAAAAAATTACCCCTTAATATATATAACAACATTGGAAATAGTGAAACAGACAAAGATGAGTATATTGTGACATGGAGAGGCTATACAGGAAGTCAAGCTAAAAATCAAAGCGGAATTTATATGGAAGAAACAGAAAATGATAAATTTTTAAATTCATCAGGAACATATACAGATATGAAAAAATATATAAAGACAACAGGAGTATATTTTTCAAATTTAGATGGATTATTGTTAGATGACGGATGGTTAAAAGTTTATGATAAAGACACAAATGAATTGTTATTAACTGTAACAAAAGATAACTGGAATGATTATAATTCTTCTACACCTTTTAAATTTAATAAAACAGTTAAATCAATCAGAGTTGAAACAAGTAAAGCTAATTTGAATTCATATTTATATGTATATCAAATAAAAGAGATTGATGATGAAAGTTTAACAAATGATTATACATATGAACAATTTGGAAATTTGAATTATATATATACATACTTAAAAGGAGGTTTATTCATTGATTCTGCACAATCACAAATTAATACAGATCAAGATTATGCATATTATGAAGAACCGATATCCGATTTAAGATTTAATGTTTCACCATACGCAATATCAAATCAAGAAACTAAAAATGTAACTATGACGATTGCAACTGAAACATCATATTATAATGAAGAAAAATGGACAAATGGTAAATTTATTATTGAATTCCCTGATGAGATTTTAGATACTGATTTAAAATCTGTAACAATAGATAATTCAAACGTTGAAATATCTTCTTACGAAACATATGAAGAAAATGGAAAGAGATTTATAAAAATTTATACAAACAATGAGCAAGAGGATGTATATAAAATAACAATAAATGTAGACATAACAGCTGACCCACGAAAACCTACAGCTACTAAAGAAGTTAAATTATATGCAATTAATGAAAATTGCAACAATTATAAAACAACTTCTAGAACAGCAGATATACTAGACATAAATAGGAATGGAAACGTTGATGAAAATGTATTATACAAAACAAAATCATTACAAATTGTTGCACCAACATCATTGCTTACTTCACAAACATTGAGCAATTTTGATGACGAAGGTACAGAAGTTATATCTCCTCAAATTGCTATATTGGATAAATCAAATAATTTAAGAGATGCACAAATAAATCAAACTATTACTAATAATTATTCAGGAACTATTAGTGAAGTTAAATTAATTGGTAAGATTCCGTTTAAAGGAAACACATATCAAATTAATGGAAAAGATCTTGGTTCAACATATTCTGTTACGATGAAAGCTGGCGGAATAAATTTACCAGATAACATTAAAGATAAAGCCAAAGTATATTATTCAACAAATGAAGTTGTAACAAAAGATATAACCAATTCAGAAAATAATTGGAAAACTGCAGACCAAGTTACAGATTGGGCAAGTGTAAAAACATATTTGATTGATTTAAGTGGTTATGTTCTTTCTGCTAAAGAATCAATTGTATTTAATTATGGTATACAAATACCAGCTAATATTAAATATAATAATATTTCTTACAGTACTCATATGGTTGAATTTTGTTTAGATACAGATGATGGAAAATTAAAGAGTAAAACAGAAGTAAATCGTTTAGGAATAATGATTGCTAAAAAATATAATATTAATCTTACAAAATATAAGCAAGGAACGAATACGAAAGTTAAGGAAGCCACATACAAAGTAACAGATGGAACTATGACTAGAACTGGAATTACGGATGTTAATGGCAATCTAAGTGTTGCAGGATTATTTATAGATAAGGAATATACTTTAAAAGAAATTCAAACACCTTCAAGTTATATTTTAAACAATGATGAGATTAAATTTAAAGTGACAGTAGATGAGCAAGGTAATCCTCAAGTGAATATTATTTCAGGTACTTTGAAAGGTAGTGCTAATATAACTAATGAAGATGGTATTTATACTTTGAACCTTGGAGTTGAAGATATAGCAAAATATGATGTTAAAATTGTTAAATCAAATACTACAGGAGAAAAACTAAAGGGGGTTAAATTTAGATTAACTGGTGGAGTATATGGTGATACTGGAAGAATTTTTACAACAAATAGCAATGGCGAAATTTCAATGATTAATTTAATTCCAGATACTGAATATAAATTGCAAGAAACTAAAGCAGAGGGGTACTATGTAAATCAAAATATAATAACATTTACTGTTTCAAGAAATTCTACTGGACAACTTGTTATAACTACTGATGATGATAATTTTAAAAATGCAACAATTGTTGAAGATGATGGAGTTGATAAAGGTACAGTTAATGTAAATATAACAAATGAAAGTATTCCAACATATAGCTTGAATTTAAGAAAACAAGATAAGGATGGTAATCCTCTTGTTGGAACACAATTCAAATTAAAATCATTAGATACGAATGAAGAAAATTATTATACAACTGGTGAAAATGGAGTAGTTACTATTCCTAATTTGTATCAATATGTTGATGGAAAATATATAACTGGTGAATATATTTTAAAGGAGATTAGTGCTACAGAGGGATATATTACAGACTCAACAGAAGTTAAATTCAAGGCTGAAAAACAAGATGGAAAAATGGTTGTAACAGTTTTAGAGGGAGAAAATGTTTTAAAGGATAAAGCAGCTGAAACGGATAATATTACATTTACTTTTGAGAATAAAGAAATATTCAAATTGACTAAGAAAGGTGATAATAATCAAGTGTTACCTGGAGCTGTATTTAAAATTACAGACTTGAATGGAAATACTGTTTATGATGTTAATGGAAATCCAATTGGAAAATTATTTGGTAAAGCTCCAATTAATCTAACATTTACTACGACAGAAACAAATCCTTGGACAATAAGAACTGATGGAACGTGGGAAAGTGGTGGAAAAGGTGTAAATAATGCTGTAAGTAAATTAGTTTCAGATGAGTTTACATTAACAGAAGATAGTACATTAACGTTTGATTGGGCAGTTTCTTCAAAAAGTGCAAGTTATGACTATTTATATTATGAAATTAAGAATACTTCAACCAATACGACTACTGGTGGAACTTCTACAAAAATAGGTGGATATAATAGTTCAGATACATATGAAAGTTTAAAATTTACAAATAAAGAAATCAATTTGACAGCTGGAACATATATAATTACGTTTACATATAGAAAAGATGGTTCAGAGAATGAAGGATTAGATTCAGGATTTGTTAGAAATGCCAAGATTGCTGGAAGTGGTTATTATGGATTAACAACAGATGAAAATGGTGAAATTACAGCAAATTTACCAGAAGGATTGTACAAAGCGATTGAAGTTGATGCTCCAGAAGGATATGATTTACCAGAAAATGAAGAAGATAGAACATATTATATTGGTATTGGAGCAAATAGACCAGAGGAATCAGAATTTACACTAAAATATGCAAAAGGTGTTACTGGTTCAGGTTTACAAGAGGTATATGATGTTGAGAGTACAGAAGATGCTGGATATGTTATTGTAGGAAGTTATTCAGGAGAATTAGATATTGATGGTGATGGAAACGTTGATAGCACATCAGTAGGTAGTTTTGATCAATTAATTGCTAAATATGATTCTGATGGAAATGTAGAATGGTTTAAAAATTTTGGAACTGCTCAGGCTGACGAATTTTATAGTGTTGATATTGCAGCTGATGGTGGATATGTTGTAAGTGGATATGAATATAGCTCTAATAAAAAAGATGCTATTGTAATGAAACTTGATAGTTCTGGAAATGAAGTTTGGAAAAAAACAATTGGTGGAATTTATCAAGATGAAATGAAAGATGCAAGAGTTTTAGCAAATGGAGATATTGTAGCTGTAGGAAAGTTTGGTAGTCCATCAATTATTATTAATAATACAACAATAACAAAAAAAGGAAAGAATAATGGATATATTATTTGCTATGATGCAAATGGTAATTATAAATGGCATAAAGCAATTACTGGAACAGGAGATATTGATTTAACTTCTGTAACTGAAACTTCACAGGGAATAGCAGTAGCTATAAATTATTTAGGAACAATTTATGTAGATGGAAATTCAATTACAAATGCAGGAAATCAAGATTTTGTAATAGTTGCATTTTCTACGGATGGAGCATATCAATGGAGCCAAAAAGTAGGTGGTTCGAATGATGAAGATATTGCCAAACTTATAACAGATAGTGAGGATAATATAGTTGCTGTCGGAGGATTTGCAAGTAATCTAACGATTGGAACAGAAACAATTAATGCACCTACAACAAGATCTGCAAGTTCAATTATGTTAAAATTAGCTTCTGCAACTGGAGATTATGTTTCAAGTAAAGTATTTGGAGGAACGAATA
>CAKPDW010000058.1 GCA_934149115.1 uncultured Clostridia bacterium | reverse complement strand
AAGTTTCCTATTTCAATAGATAATGTTAAAGATAAATATGGAATTATTAGCTACAAAACAAATAAATTATTAGAAAATTAGAAAGGATTTGATTAAATTATGAATATAGAATATGTAAAACAAGGAGATTATTTATTACCTAATTTAGTAATAGAAAAACAAAATTATGGAGAAATAAACAAGTATGGATTATTAAGGTTAAACTATATTAAGGAACACAAAAAAGGATTGTATCAGGCGCTTTTAATGAAGAATGAATTAACAAACCATCTTCTTTCAGTAAGTAAAGAATGTGAAGAAAGATTAAAAACTTTAACAAATAATTATATTAAAAATGATGAAAAACTATCTGAAAAAAGTAAAGAAAATAATCAACTTAAATGGGTAAAATTGATGAATAATTATAAAAATACTGCTGAAGAAATTATTCTAAAAGAGTTAATTTATGTGTGATGTTGTCATAAGCGAGCAACGTGCTGGTACTCCCACCACACTAAAAGAAAGGATAAAACTTAAAAATGGCGACAACATCAATTTGGAGTATTAAGAATAATTTAAAGCAATCTATAAATTATATTATCAATCCTGAAAAAACTACTAACGAAGATTATGGTAAAGTTGATTATGATTATTTAGAAGGTAAAAAAGATTATAATTTTAAAAAAGAAAAAGTTTGTTATGTAAGTACACTAAATTGTGATGGAAATTATCCCTATGATGATATGATCGATACAAAAGATTATTTTAATAAGAAAGATGGTGTTCTTGCTTATCATGGTTATCAATCATTTAAAGAAAGAGAAGTTACTCCAGATATTGCTCACGAGATTGGAGTT
Source organism: uncultured Clostridia bacterium (assembly GCA_934149115.1). Lineage (GTDB taxonomy): Bacteria > Bacillota > Clostridia > TANB77 > CAG-508 > UMGS1994. The sequence goes on along the minus strand of CAKPDW010000058.1, from coordinate 8,583 downwards.
AAGTTTGCACAAGAGATGTTTAAAGATTATGAAGTGGTTGTTGCTACACATCAAAATACTAATCACATACACAATCATTTCATAATCAACTCTGTTTCATGTAAAGATGGTAAGAAATATAATAACAATAGAACTAATCTAGCAAAGTTAAGACATACATCTGATTCGATATGTGCTGAATATGGATTAAGTGTTTTAGATGAGGATATTGGTTATAAAAGCACCTATAATCATAAAGTCATTAATAACAATTATTATAGGACATTAAAAGAAGATTTAGATAATTCTATAAGTTATTCAGTTACCTTAAAACAACTATTTGAACGAATGAGAAATATCGGTTATAAAGTATATTCTAGTAATGGCATTGTAACTATTTATAGAGATGGTGAAGATAAAGTTAGAATAGAAAAAGCATTTGGTGAGGAATACTCAAAAGATAAATTAAGTGAAAGATTATATTCATCAAGACAACTAATATTCAAACCTATGTCACAACAATCTATCTTTGAAGAATATTCTAAAACTAATAAACCACATAAAGATATATATGGACTTTATTTATACTATTGTTATTTATTAGGAGTATTTCCAAAGAAGCATCCTAAACAATACCTTCCTTATTCTATTAGAAAAGAAGTTTATAAATTAGAGCAAACTTCACAGCAAGTTAGATTTATGCATGAGAAAAATATTGTTACAAAAGAAGATTTAGATAACTTTGTTAAAAATAATTATGAAGAATTAAGAATTTTACAAGGTACAAGAGAAAATCTTTGGAAAAGATATCATAGAGCAAAAACTGAAGTAAAGCAAACTAAAATACTTGCTGAAATAAATGATATACAGCCTAAAATCAAAAAACTTTATAAGTACAATAAATATTGTAAAGATATAACTAAAAGAGCCGAGAAAATACAAAATAATCTTAATAATTTTGATAAAGATATTCAAAAAGAAAAAGACAATGCTAGAACTTTATAAACTAGTATTGTCTTTTTCACTATAACTAATTGCTAATTCAATAATTTTATTGATAAGTGTCATATTCTTTCCAATCTGTTCAACAAAATTATCTCCTAAAATAGATTTAATCTTATTAATTGCAAGTTGTACATATTTTTCTTCAATTTCAAATAGTTCTAAATAGTTTAATATAATATCATCAATAAAATAGAAATTGTTATTCTTTAATAGTATATAAACTTTATTAAAATTATCTTCATCCAATAAATTTATATAGTCTTCTTCATAATTACTATATACTAAATCTAAATATGTAGAATTTAAATATTTATCTAAAAACATACTAAACACCTTTTCCCATTTGATTTTTAATATAATATTCATTTATTATTTCTTCAAGCGAAATTCCATATTTTTCTTTCATATCAGGACTACTCATAGAGAATATATCGATTAATAAACCATTTTCATCTACAATAGGTATATTATGACTTTTAAGAAATTCTATTTTAGATTGTAATTCTTGTACAGAAACGTGGCTAAGAATAGTTTTATTTTTATTTTTATCTATATTATATTGTGTACAAACATTTTCGATTTCTTCTTTATTTTTCTTCGAATTCCAAATCATACCTATTCGTGTCAGCATTACCCCGTGATTACTTTCTAAATTACTTTTTATTCTTTGACGTCCTATCCATATTCCTAGTTTTTCTCCATCGACATCAACTGAAATACCATTTCTTGTTATAAAATTACGTGGAATTTGTAAATTACCATAGTGTTCGTAGTATCTCTTTGCAAGTTCATAATATTTTAACCATTTTTCTTCATTTGGATCTAATATAAAACCAATAGAGTTTAATAAATCTTGCTGTTCTTGCGATAAAGTTAAAAATTTAATTCTTTGATTATTCACCCAATATCCCAAATTAATAGTGCCTTCTTCATCAATACTAAATCCATTATTTGTCTTAAATGGAACTGGAACATTCAGATTACCAAAATGTTCATAGTATGCCTTTGCAAGCTCATAGTTTTTTAACCATTTCACATCAAAAACACCAATAACAAAACCTATAGAATTTAATAATTGTTGTCTTTCTTTTGATAGATTACTAAAAACACTTCGTTGATTACTAATCCATCTCCCAAGATTTATAACTCCATTTTCATCATATGTAAATCCATCATTAGTTTTAAAACTAATTGGTACTAATAAATTTCCATGATATTCAAAATATGCTTTTGCATATTCATATTTATTTTGCCATTCATCATCAGAGGGATTTAAACTAAAATTTATTGACTTTAACAATTGTTGTCTATCTTCGGATAAAAGAAAGAAATTTTTTCTTTGTCTATAAATCCAATTTCCGAGATTTATAATTCCATTTTCATCATGCGTAAATCCATCATTAGTTTTAAATTTATCTGATATGTATAAATTCCCGTAATGTTCATAATATGCTTTAGCAAGCTCATAATAATCTTCCCAAGTCATTGTTAATCTATCGCTTACATATCTTAACATTTCATATAAATCTTGATTTTCTATTTCTATATCAAATGATGCATCTCTTATTTTAATGTCTCGACGACTGCCTAACCCATTAGTTTGTATATCCTTAATTCTATCTCTTAAATTATTTTCTAGTTCTTTTATGAATTCATAATTATTTGTCAAATCTATTACTACTGGTGCTATTAATTTTTCAATTAAATCTTCTTTGGTTGCATTTTCCTTAACTGGTATATCTCTAGATTTACACATTTCAATTAATTGTTCTACTGAATATTTTTCTAGTTCATCAAACATTTCTTTTGTATTACCACGAACCGATAACGCTCTACCTAATTGTTCAAAGTATACAATATCTGATGTTGTTCCACGCCCCATTATTACACCGTCTATATTAGGAGCATGAATTCCTTCATTATATTGATTTATAGCAAACATTACACGTAATTTATTATTTGCTTTTTCACCTTCCAAAGTAACATCATCATAAAAAGCATCTCTATTAAGTTTACCATCCTCTCCCATATCACTTGTTGAAGTATAAATAATTATATCTTCCTCAGGCACAAATTGCTTAAACCATTCTATTGCTTGGTGCTTAATTGTTTCAATATCATTTGTTCCTTCTTCTGAACATGGTGGACAGAAATAAATATATTTACCATTTGGTTTAATGTTTTTTCTTAAAATGTTAGAAATACTTGGTGCCTCATGTATTCTTCTTTTAACGTCTGATAAAATTGCCATATATTCTTGATATTCACGAGATGTTGCATTTAGTTTTTGAACTCTTTCTTCTAATTTGCTCTCTAACCCAATTAAATTAGTATATGCACTTTTATATACTGGTTTAGGAAGAACTCCATCTATCATAGCATCACATAGATCATATCTACTTTCTATTTTTCCAGAAAATAATTCATCAGTATCAGGATTAGCCATATCTCTTTCATAAGAAGTACCACGGTCTCTTACTGTGTAAGCAGTCATACCAAAAATTTTCATATTAGGATGGGTTTCTATCATTGTATTAACTCTTGCACCCCAAACAGGTGCACCAATATGATGAAATTCGTCAAGAATCAATAAATCACAATCAATACTTGATATTTCTTCTTCATCCAATGATATAAAACTTTGATATGTCCTAAATTCTAAATTAGGAAAATCTCTTCTCATATCTAAATTAGGATTATCTTCTATAATTTTTTTAATATGTTCAATTATTCCATTAGATGGTACTACATATATTATTTTCTTGTCTTTATTGTCATACGCAAGTTGAAGTGCGTTATAAGATTTACCAGTTCCTGTAGCATGTACTATACCAGCAATATTTTTTCCAGATTCATAGGCATTTCTTACCATTCTATAACTATCAGCATTATGATCATATAAGCCTATTGTTTGAAATTCTTCACTAGTCATTTCCATCACCCTCATATAGTTCAACATCTACAAAATTTTTACCAGATATAGTTTGTTCTATAATTGTCACTAAATTATTTTTCATGATTCTGGCATTAAATTCATTATCTTCCACAATAAACTCTCTTATTCCATTATCAGTCATTACTTTAAATCCAATATTTGTTCTATCCATAACATCTAATAAATTACCATTTTTATATTGTTCTGGAACAAAAACTTCAATTACTTTTCCTATTGTTTTAATCATTTCTTATCACTTCCATTCTTAACTACTTTCCATTTTCCGTTTTTATTAGCACCAACTCTTTCTATATAATCATTATCAATTAAATATTTTATATGATTTCTAATAGTTCTTGGTGTAACACCTAATAAATTAGACATTTCTTCTTGTGTAATTTTTGGTCTATCTAACATTAATCCAATAATACCTTTTTGTATATTATTTAACTCTGATTTAGAATAATCTAATTTACTATCATTTGTATTTATCTTATTATCATATTCAAATTCATTTTGATTATATTTAATGCTTACCCTTATAAAATGAGGATAAAAATGATATATACTTTTGTCATATCTTTTAAGTATTCTTCTTATACCAGTTCCTAAATGTTCTACTAATTCTAAATCTCTAAATACTCTCATCAGTTCAGGATTTTTAGGAGCAGAATAACCTTGCAAAAATTCTTCTTCAGTAAATTCACTTTGTATTCCTCCAAATGATGATATTTCTAATCTATCACTAAAAAATTCAAACTTCGGAGGATATTCTGTAGCCCAGTCATTGTGTACAATAGCATTAATTACAGCCTCTCTTACAGCAGTATAATCATACATAGGTTGTTCAATTCGCTCTGGATAAGTAATTTTAGCATATACCTTATTTTCAGTTCTAAATTTTTCTAAAACTCTGTATGTTGCTTTAATCAATGAACAATCTCCAAATTCATAATTTTCCATTAATTCATCAACATCATCTCCAGCGTATTTTGCTACTTTAATCGAAACTCTATTGCTATCAGCAAGAAGATATGCTACATAATTATATTTTCCATCTTTTGTAAAAAAATCTAATTGTTTTTCAAAATTATCACCGACATCAAATCCTTTTTCAGCATAGTATATTTTTAAATCAGTAAATGTTAAGTCTTGTCTTGGAGAAACAATGTTTTTTAAAGAGTCTTTTGTTCTTTCTCTAAACATCTTATTTATTAAATGCTCATCCATTCTTTCATTAGAACTACCAACTCTAATAAAACAACTATCAGGTGTCATTCCCATACCTTTAATATGGTATGGCGTATCATAACCTTTAGCGATTGTTATTTTTAAGTATTTCTTATCATCTTTTTCTAAAACTTCTAAATCAAATAATCCCAAAACAGATGGTTCAACGCTAGAAATTATTTTATCTTTAACTTTTCTTTGTAGTAAATCCATATTGTTTTTTAATCCAACTACATTACCATTATCATCTATGCCAATATAAATATCTCCACCATCTTTATTTAAAAAAGCTATAACTGATTCTTCTAAATCATCAACTAATTTTACTTTAAATTCTGTTCTTGAATCTTCTATTGTTCCTGTCACTTTGCACCTCCGTTTATTGTTAATTTAATTATATCAAATTTTCTAATATTTGCCTAGTAATTTTCCTAATAAATTTCCTAATATTTTTCCTAATAAAATAATGTCATAAAGAAATGTCGTTAAGAAGTCGTAAGAAATGTCGTAAGAATTATATTTTTTATATATAAAAGGGAAAAATATTTTTAAAGATATGGTATAATAAGAAGCAAAAACGAATGGAGCTGTAGTATGAAATTAGAATTTTTAAATTACGATACCCGCAAAAAAATTGATTTTGAAACAGAAAAGCATCTAATTGCAATATATGGTAAAAATGGTAGTGGGAAAACGACGTTAAGTAGAACTGATTTATTCAATAAAAAATATGTATTTAATGAGGATTTTATATATTCTAATGTTTTTAATGTATCAGAAAAAGGATTTACTCAAACATCTACAACAAAAGAAAATTTTTCTGGTTTATGGTTAGGTGAAAATATTGTTAAAATTAGACAAGAAATCTCAAAAATTAAAGAGCAAGAAAAAGAAATAAAAGACAATATTCAACAAATCTCTAGTAAGTATATAAAATTTTTTTCGGAACAGGGAATACCATTTAATTACGAGCAAAAAACAAAAGAAGTTAAAAATGATAATTTTAATTTGACTGATGAAACTATTAGTATGCAAGCAAGTAAATATGTTGCTTCTCATATATTTAAAACAGATATTAAAAACAAAGAAGAATTAAAAGAAAAAATTACTTACTTAAAGAAAAATGATATATATAATAATTTAATTTCAAAAATACAAAATAATAAATTATTAAGTGAATTATTACTAAAAGAGAAAAATAATTATATCACTACTTTAAATAATAAAATCTATATACTAAAAAAGAATCAGGAAATAATAAAAGAAACAGAAAATGTCTTTAAAGAAGAACAAATAACTGATGATATCAAAATAAAAATACATGAATGGTATTTAATTCATGAAAGTAAAGATCATTGTATTTTTTGCGGAAATAAAAATATAAAAGAGTCATTAGAAAAGTGGAAAAACATATTTACTAATACAAATATAAAAGAAAAACAAAATATAATTACAGAATTAAATAGTATCATAGATGATTGTAATAAAATTATAAATGAAAAAATATATCAATCTGTAGATGAAGAAATTATTCAATATATAAATACTATAACTGAAACAATTAAAATGGCAAAATCAATGATTGAAGCTGGAAATTATGAAAGTATTAATTTCGATTTAAAAATAAAAAATATCAAAATAATAGAAATAAAAGAATTAACTGATAATATTATTAATTATTCCATAAATCAATCAATTAATAATATCGAATTTTATTATAATGCCCAATTATATAACGAAAATTTAAAGAAAAAGAAAACTAATGAATTAGATAAATTAATGGATACGGAAGGAGAAATAATTGCAGGAAATATTAATGATATATTTAAAGATTTAGGATTAAACAAAAATATAAACATTACTGTTGATAAACATTCTGTTCCACATAAATTTACATATAGTATTAAAAATCACAAAGATGTTAATGAATTAAGTGATGGACAAAAGCACAAATTAGCGCTCGCAATCTTTATGAACTCAATAATTACTGATGATTTGACAGATAAAGTAATCGTTATAGATGATCCTGTTGTTTCTTTAGATATTTCAAGTTATATTTTATTTAAACAATTTCTTATAACTAAACTAATTAAAGATAATTTTAAAGATTCAACACGCTTGATTTTATTGACACATGATATTACTTATTTGTATATTCAACTTTCAAATATATTTAATGACATTGCAATGAAAAATGATACAGTTGTATATAAATTGTCTAGCAACAATATTATTGAAATACCTATAGATTATATCAAAACTGATGATATCTCTTTATTTAAATTAGCGCTCAAAAAATGTTCTAATATTCAAGAATTAAAAATTTTAAATACAATAACAAATAAAATATTTAGAATAATTATCGATATAAGATTAAGATTTTATGGAATATCAGATACTTCTGAAGTTGGGCATCAACTACTTCCAATCGATGATGATAAAAAGAAAACACTTCAAAGTTATAGTAATCATTTATCAAGGGTATCAAGAGAAAATAATCCTTCCCTAAGTGATATTTACAATAGTATTTTATATATTAAAAATACTGCAGAATTATTTGGAATTAATGATTTTGTTAATGATAACGAAATAACTAATATCAAAGATATTATTGATAAAGATATAAGTGGAGATATTAATGATGACATTTTTAATATAATAAATTCAATAAGTACATTTTTAAAAAAGACAACCAATAAAGAAATGAAAGGTTACGTAGAACATACTCGTATTTCATATACAAGAAATTTAATTGGTTTAAGTTTAGATGACTTTTTTGAATAGAATCATTGATTTTTTAAAACAATTCATTTATAATTTATTTAGTTGATTTAATCAAACAACTTTGGGAGTATAATTTTTCGAATATAAGTAAAGTTATCGCTCCAGATTGATAGGAAACTCGGAAAATTTACTTCTGAGAGTAATAAATGCTAACTAGAAATAGTTAGTTTTTTTGTTATATAAAGAAGCCCCATTTATGTTAAATATAAAAGCAAAAGAATTAAAAATATAACAAGTACAAATGTTGCTTATGTAAATACCTTTAATATAATAGCAGGTATTTATTTCCGTTTATCAAACCTAGATACCAAATTAATTTTGCTTTCAAAAAAAGACTAGTTATATTTCAAACTAATCTCAATAGCAAATTGTAATTTATTTAACAATATAATTATTTATAAAATCTTAATACTTGATATTGATAATAATCGTTGTTATCTAAATAATAAGCAGAGATGCCTTTTCCATGGTATGCAGTTTTACCAGAAGTTGATTTAGTTTTTGCTTTCTTTAATAACTCACCATCACCATACTTGCTAGTTTTATGTACATGGATAACCATATAATCATCAAATACTATTCAACATTCTTTAAAGATTCAACCATATCAATATTTTTTAAATTAAAATGGGTCACAACAATAACAATAA
>CAKPDW010000057.1 GCA_934149115.1 uncultured Clostridia bacterium | reverse complement strand
CTAATATTTTATCATTTTTTTGTATAAAACTAAATTCAGTACATACTAAAAGTGGAATTTAAAAATAAAATTAAGGACTTATATAATGTTCTAAAAAGTACTTGACATAAGTTGATAATTGTGGTATTATATTTTTATTCTTAAATATTAATTAATCAACAAGCCTCATAATTGAGAGGGTTATCTTGAGTTTTCTCAAGTTTTTATATAACCTTGGTAACATATTTTTTTTCAATTCATAAGGAGGTAAAGGTTATGAAACAGGTTGATAACAAGCAGGTAGTTAACTCTATGACAAAACCTATGTCATTTGCAAGTACATGTAGATGTGCGAGCTTGTGTCAAGGTGGAGGAGTGAATTGCAAAGGATGTCAGGATCAGAATGCTGATGTAACATCTGTTAAAGATGTATATAGATTAGCAAAGTAATCCTGACTGACATCATATGATGTCAGCTTAAAAAGTCCCTATTATGTTTCACACATAATAGGGACTTTTTCACTAGAAACCTATTGTATCAATCTTATTAATGGAAGATTTGTTATAGAGATAATAAGCTCTAGAACTAATATTTATTATATGTAAATAATTGTACCAGAATTTTCTTCAAAATGATTAGATATATTGAGAAAAAAACTTTTTTGTGTTATAAATGTATTAGTAAAACATAACTAAAATTATTTTGCATGATTATATAAGAAATAATAGACAAAAGAATTTGAAAGGACGATTATATGGAAGAAAATAATGAAGAAAAAGTGCTTACTAAAAAAGAATTAAAAAGAAAAGCAGAAGAAATAAAATTAAAAGAAAAAGAACGTAAAATAGAAGAAAAAAGAGAAATAAAAGAAGAAAAAGAAAGAAGAAAAAATAAATTAAGTTACAAAATAAGAAGATTCATCATTTCTTTAATTTTTGTAATAATTTTAGTTTTACTAGGATTTTATTTTTCAAAAGAATTCTTAATTCAGAAACAAGAAGAATTATCTGAAGAAAAAACAAAGCAAACATACCAAATGGCCGAAAAAGCGCTTAATGATAAAGAATACAAAAAAGCGATTGAATTACTTCAAACAATAGCTGAAACTAATGATGAGTATGCTAAAAAATTAAAAGAAGTAGAACAATTATATTTAAATGAATATTTAGTTGAGGCAGATCAATATCTTAAGAGTGGAAAATATGAGAAAGCTTTGAAAGTATTAGATAGCATAGAACAACAATTAAAAACAAGTGAAGTTGTTATAGAAAAAAAGGCTGATATAAGAATTGCCCAATTAAAAACGGAAGTTGGAAAATTAGCTGAGGCAAAGGATAATATAGAAATTTTAAAATATCTTTCTGAATTTGATACAGAAAATATTGAGAAAATATCAGATGCTATAGATGAATTAAAATCACAATACAAAAATTCATTTATGTTAGAGGCAAGAGAACTACTTAGAACAGATTATGCTCAAGCAAAAAAATATATAAAATCAGCAGAAAAATATTTATCAGAAGATATGGACTATCAGAGATTATTAGAAGAATTAAAACAAACAACACCAACAACAGTCAATTTATCAACAATAAAACCAGATAGAATTTCTGGAAATATAACTATTTCAGATGGTAATACAGCAATAAACTCACTAGAAGGTACAGAATATAAAAATTATATTTTAAAACCTGATTATATAGCAGGAGATACAGAAGCATCTGTTGAATATGTTCTTGATAAAAAATATTCTAAATTAGAAGGTATCATTTGCATACGTGATTTTCAAGAAGGAATTGATTTGCAACCAGCCCAAGTTACAATCTTTGATCAGAACAACAAAAAAATATATTCTACTGATAATGTAGCAAATAATAATTTTTCAATTGATGTAACAAAAGTTGAGAAAATAAAAATTGTTTTTAAAACAAATACAAAAGAAGGTTATTTTATAGCTAACCCTATATTAACTCAAATAAAATAAATTAAATATTTTATTATAAAGAAAATCCATAAAAGACATATGGATTTTTCTTTTTGCATTAAGAGATTTAATAATTTTTTAAGTTACAAAATATATAATTTGTGCTATAATATTAAGACTAAAGGAGATAAGAAAATGAAAGTTTTAATAGTAGAAGATGATACAATTTTATCAGATACAATAAAACAATGTATCGAGAAGAAATATAATGTAGAACAAGCTTATGATGGATATGAAGGATATATGTTTGCAAAAGAAAACATATATGATGTTATTATATTAGATTTAATGATGCCAGAAATGAATGGATATGAAGTACTTACAAAACTAAGAAAAGAGAATGTTTACACACCAGTACTTATTTTAAGTGCAAAAGACTCATTAAATGACAAAGTTAAAGGCTTAACAACAGGAGCAGATGATTATCTAGTAAAACCTTTTGAAAGAGAAGAATTATTAGCAAGACTTGAAGCTTTGATTAGAAGAAACCATGGATTTTTCACAGATAATACAATTCAATTCAAAGATTTGAAATTAAATTTGCAAAATCGAAAAGCATATATAAAAGATAAAGAAATCAATTTGCAAGGAAAGCAATTTGACTTATTAGAATATTTAATACATTCAAAAGATACAATAATAACAAAAGAACAAATATTTGATAAAATATGGGGATTTGATTCAGATACATCAACAAATGTAATTGAAGTATATGCTAGCGCATTAAGGAAAGAGCTAAAAAAATATGGTTATGATAAATATATAAAAACATTGAGAGGAGTAGGATATATATTATCAGAAAATTAATTAAAATTAGTATTGGGTAAAGTTGTTGGTTATGTCAGGTATATATCTGATTTGTATATTATGGAGGAAATGAATAAAAATGAAAGAACAAAAAATTATAAGAGTAGAACTATTAAAAAATATGCTTTTTAATTTAATATTATTAACACTAATTGTTAGTACATTTAGTATCTTTATTTTAAACCAGTTTAACAATTATTTATATAAATCAGTAGATAAAGAAATATTGCAATATAAGCAACAATTGGAAGATATATCAGACTTTGTAATAAAAGATGAAAAGACATTAGAGAATAGTAACAATATAGATGACGAAGAATTATCAGATGAAGAATTGACAAGTGAGGTACAAAAAAATATTGACAAAATCGCAAACCCTAGAGTAGTAACAATACTAAGAGATGATAAAGGTGATGTAATAGCAACATCATTAAGTGTCAAATATTTTGCTGATTATATAGGAAAAAATGACTTTAGTAAAACAAAACTTGGAGAAATTTATGAAATAAAAGTAAATGGAAAATATTTTTATAGAGCAACAACCTGTAAATTAACAGCTTCAAATGGAGATACATACTTTATGGATATATTAATAAATATAAATTCAGAAAAAGAAATGACAGATAATTTTACAAGAACATTAACAATTGGAACAGGGATAGTTGTTATATTATCAATATTTATCAGCTTATATTTATCAAAACGTGCCATGGAACCAATTATACAAGCATATAAAAAACAAGCTGAATTTGTTCAAAATGCATCACACGAACTACGTACACCATTAACAATAATTCAAGCAAAACAAGAAATGCTGTTGCAATCACCAGAAAGCAAAATAATAGATAAATCGGAAGATATAGCCTTATCCCTAAATGAGACACGAAGACTGTCAAAAATGATAACAGAATTAATGGATTTGGCAAGGTCAGATGCGAATAGGTCAAAAATTAACAAAGCAAAAACAAATATGGAAGAAGTTGCAAAAGAAGTAGTTATTCCATATAAGGAGATGGCTGAATTACAGAACAAAAAAATGACACTAGAAATAAAATGTGATAGAGAATTAAATGTAGATAAAAACAAAATAAAACAATTATTAGTTATTTTGCTAGACAATGCAATAAAATATACTGAAGAAAATGATACTATAGATATTGATATTCATAATCATGAAGAAAAATTATTTATAAACGTAAAAGACACAGGAATAGGAATTAGTGATGAAGGATTAAAACATATATTTGAAAGATTTTATAGAGAGGATAAAGCACGTTCAAGAGCAAGTGGTGGAACGGGATTAGGACTTGCAATAGCACACACAATAGTTAAAAATCATGGAGGAAGCATAAAGTTAGTACACAACAAGCCAAAAGGAACACACGTAATAGTAAAAATATAAGAATAAAAGCGGACCTTAATAACATTTATACTTTTAAGTCCGCGCTTTTGTTTGTGCGCTAAATTTGCAAATCAAATTTCTGTGCATTATTATATAAATATATTTTAGGATGTCTAGTCAACTTTTATTGACTTTTTCTATTCTGACCAATATAATATAAACGAATGTTAAAATGACTTTTAAAGGAGTAAACCAAAAATGCCAAATCAAATTTTGAATGAAGATAATTCAAATGATAAAGATAAAAAAGAAATGGAAAATGAAAGCCAAAAAGAGACGAAAAAAAATGAAGAAAAAAATAATCAACTCGTAGTACAAAACGAGAATACTAGTATAGATACTGCACAAATTACCAAAACAAAAAGCAATTTAGCTCTAAAAATATCTTTAAGTGTTGTAGGAATATTGATTTTAGTTATAATTTCAATTTTAGTAGCATTTTCAGTAATAAATAATAGAGATAATAAAATAAAAAAAGGAGTTTCAATAGAAGGAATAGATGTATCTGAATTATCTAAAGAAGAAGCAAAACAAAAAATACAAACTGAATTTTTAGATAATTTAGAGAATGCAATTGGATTTCAATATGGAGAAAATAAATATACATTGGCACTTGAACAGATAGAAGTTAAATATCAGCTTGATGAAGCAATTGATGATGCTTATAATATTGGTAGAGTTGGCTCAATATTTCAATCTGATTTAAAAATTTTAGATTTAAGAAAAAATCCAGAAAACATAAAAATTCAAGTAACTTACAATGATATTTCTCTAGATGCCTGCATACTAGATATATCAGCAAAATTGCCAGAACAAGTGGAACAGCCAAGCTATTATATTGAAGGAAATAATTTAATTATAACATCTGGAAAAATAGGAAAAGCAGCATCAAATGAAGAAACAAAAAAGATTGTCGCAGATGCATTAAGCAATAAGAGTTTTAATGGAGTATTTTATGATATTCCGACATATGATAAATATCCGGACGAAATCGATGTAGACAAAATTCATTCAGAAATATATAAACAAGTAAAAGATGCATATTATACAGTTGAACCTAGAATGGTTTATCCAGACGAAACAGGAGTTGACTTTGCAGAAGATATTGAAACCGTAAAACAACAAATTAATGCCGAGAAAAAAAGCGAATACGAAGTTCCACTAAAATATACAAGAGCAAATGTAACAGTAAATGATTTAGGAGCTGAAGCTTTTCCAGATCAATTAGCAACATTTTCTACTAACTATGTTAACAATGCAAATAGAACTACAAATCTTAGACTAGCAGCCAACAAAATAAATGGTATAGTTTTAATGCCAGGTGAAACATTTTCATATAATAAAACCGTAGGTGAAAGAACAATAGCAGCAGGATATAAAAATGCAGCTATATATGAAAATGGCCAAGTAGTTGATGGACTAGGTGGAGGAATATGTCAAGTATCATCTACACTTTACAATGCAGTTTTAAAATCAAACTTAGAAGTAGTAGAAAGAACAAATCATATGTTTCTTACAACATACACACCAGGTGGATTAGATGCAACAGTTGCATATGGTTCACTAGATTTTAGATTTAAAAATAATAGAAATTATCCAATTAAAATAGCAGCAGGAGTTGATAGAGGCGTATGTACAGTTCAGATATATGGATTAAAAGCAGATGACGACTATCAAATAGAATTATTTAGTACAAAAATAGGAGCAAATACGTATCAAGCATATAAAAGATTATATAAAAACGGTCAATTTGTTGGAACACAATTAATTTCAACAGATTCATATAGCTCACATTAAAATAAAAGGAATTGATAAAATGAGAATTAGAAGAAAGCCTTGGGCAAAACAAGAATTAGAAGAAGCAAAATTTTATATAGATGATCCAACAATATATAAAGGAAAATGGAAAGAGCAATTTGAAGATAAAGAAAAGCCACTTCATCTAGAAATAGGTTGTGGCAAAGGAAGCTTTATAGCAAAACTTGCATCAAAACACCAAGAAAACAATTATATTTCAGCAGATATGATTGAAGCAATGTTGGGATTATCCAAAAGAAATATTGAAACAGAATATGCTAATAAAAATTTAGAAATAAAAAATCTGTTATTAATAAGAATGAATGCAGAAAGAATATTAGACGTATTTGATGAAAATGACATTGTAGAAAGAATATATATAAATTTTTGCAATCCATGGCCTAGAGGAAAACACAAAAAAAGAAGATTAACACATACAAGGCAATTAGAAAACTATAAGAAATTTCTAAGCAAAGAAAATGGAGAAATATACTTTAAAACGGATGATGATGAATTGTTCGAAGAAAGTCTAGAATATTTTGAAGATTCAGATTTCCAAATAATGAAGAAAACATATGACTTACATAATGATATGATATTTGAAGACATACGAACAGAACATGAGCAAATGTTTTCAGAACAAGGAATAAAAATAAAAGCATTAATTGCGAAAAGAAAAAAATTGTAAATAAAATTTAATTTTATTTTAATATTTCAATAATACAATGACCTAGAATTAAGAATTAGATACAAAAGGTATTTAAAAAAGGAGGAAAAAACATTGATAGAGCTAGAAAATGTTACAAAAAAATATAATGATTTTACAGCAGTAGACAATATTAGCTTTAAAATTGATACTGGTGAAGTAGTTGGATTTCTTGGACCAAATGGTGCAGGAAAAAGTACAACAATGAACATGATAACAGGTTATATAGAACCAACTGCAGGAAAAATCATAGTAAATCGGATATGACATAAACCAAAAACCTAAAAAAGCCAAAATGCAAATCGGATATATGCCTGAAAATGTTCCACTATATTTAGAACTTACAGTCAAAGAATTTGTTTCATATATGGCTGATTTAAAATTAGTATCTAGAAAAGAGAAAAAAGCCGAAATAGAAAGAGTAATAAAAGCAACAGGTTTAGAAGAAGTAAAAGGTAAGCTAGTAAGAAATTTATCAAGAGGATATAGACAAAGAGTAAGTTTAGCAGGAGCATTAATTGGAAATCCTCCTATTTTGATTCTTGATGAACCAACAGTAGGACTAGACCCAATTCAAGTAAAAGAAATTAGAACATTAATTAAAGAATTAGGAAAAAAACACACAATATTAATTAGTTCTCATATTTTAGCTGAAATCAGTCAGATGTGCAATAAAATAATAATCATAAATAAAGGAAAAATAATAAAAGAAGACAACATGAAAAAAATAGAAGAATCAGCAGAAACAAGTGAAAAAGAATTAGAGCTAATTGTTGAAGAAAATGATAAAGAGTTATCAAAAGTAATCAAAGAAATACCTGAAATAAAGAGCATAAAATTAATTGAAACAAATGATTCACAAAAAATATACGCAATTAAATATAAAGGAAAAGACGATATTCGTAAAAAATTGTTTAAGCAATGCGTTGAAGCCGATATAACAATAATTGAAATGAAGAAAAAAGAAGTATCACTAGAAGATGCATTTTTAAAAATTACGAAAGAGGAGGAGAATAAATAATGTTTGCAGTTATAAAAAAAGAATTAAAAAGCTATTTTTTCACACCAATTGGATATATATTTATAGCACTTTTCCTTACTGTAGTTAGCTTTTTATTTTATTCATCAATATTCGTATCTGGGTATTTAAACTTTGAATACATAATTTGGGATAGCACAGTAGTACTTGCATTCATAGTACCAGTCTTAACAATGAGAACATTTGCTGAAGAAAAGAAAAGTGGAACAGACCAATTATTACTAACATCACCAAAAAGCATAGTAAGTATTGTTTTTGGAAAATTCTTTGCAGCAACAATAGTAGTAATAGTAGCTATGTTATTTATGTTTATATACTATATAATATTAAGACACTTTGGTAGTGTGAGTATTATTGAACCATTAGTAGCAATGTTAGGATTCTTATTATTAGCAATGTCATATATTGCATTTGGAATGTTTGCATCAGTAATAACAGAAAATCAAGTAATAGCAGCTGTTGTATCAATTGGATTTTTCTTAATAATAGCATTCTTACAAAGTTATCAAGGAATTGTACAAATGTTTTCACTAGTACAAATGTATCAAAAATTTCCACAAGGAATTATTTCATTAAAAGAAGTAGTAGGCTATATAACCTTTATTCTTTTATTTACGTGTTTAACAATAATCATCTTACAAAGACGTAAAAGTGTAAAATAATATCTTAGAAAGGAAATGATTGAAAATGGATAAAAAAGAAAAAAAGCTTTTAAAAAAGATGGACAAAGAAAAAAATAAGAATGAGAAAAAACAACAAAAAGTTAAAAAAACGCCAAAAGAACATATGGCTTCATTCTTCCACAAAATAAAAGAATATTGTATAAAAGATACAAGCAGAATGATATTATTAATGGCAATATTAGTAGCAGTATATATTGTAATAAATTTGGCAGTTGGACAAATTAATTTAGCACAAATTGATTTAACAAAAGAGAAAAGATACACATTAACAGATAGATCAAAAAGCATAGCAAAAAGTATTGATAAAGAAATGACATTTTATGTATGGGGCTACAGTGAATCAGACCAATTAGTTGATTTATTAAAACAATATAATGCACAAAATGATAAAATAAAATACAAGCTAGTTTCTAGTGATGATGTTGAAACTATAAACAAATTCAATTTCGAAGAAGGCGACCAAGAATTAATAGGAGTATCCTCTGATGATAGAACATCATATATAACAGCCTCTGATTTATATACATATGATTCAAATGCACAAGTAATTGATTTAACAGAGCAAAAAATAACAAACGCCATAAATAATTTGTCACAAACAGAAGAAACAAAAGTATACTTCGTAGAAGGAAGAACTAAATATACAACAGAAAGTGGAATATATAATTTAAGCCAGTACTTATCAGAAGAATATTATGATGTAGGAACAATAAATATTGTATCAGACCCAACAATTCCTGAAGATTGTAATATATTAGCAATTATGGGACTTTCATCAGACTTTACGGAACAAGAAGCAGATAGCATATGTAAATATATAGAAAAAGGTGGAGACATAATAATTACAAATGATATAGATACTTCTGGAACAGCAAGTTTCCCTAATTTTCAAAAAATATTAAATGAATATGATGTTACATTACCAAATAAAATTGTTCAAGAGAATTCAGAAGATAATAGAATATCTGGTTATGATAACATAGTATTCCGAGCAGAAGTTGCTTCAGATAATGAAATAACAAGAAAATTATATAATAGTAAAGCTAAAGCAATAATAGTAGCAACAGGTATAATAGAAACAGACTCTACTAAATTAGCAGAAGATAATATAAAAG
>CAKPDW010000056.1 GCA_934149115.1 uncultured Clostridia bacterium | reverse complement strand
TATATAATTAAAAATAATGAGTAAGTATTTTTGTAATTAGCCAGAGTATAATATTTTTATATTCTGGCTTTTATAATATTCAAAAACTATTGAAAAAATTTTCGCTATATGGTATAACTTTTAATATAAAATAGCATTGGAGGGCTTTTTTTGAAAACAAACATTAAGAGTTTTACTTTAGATGAATTAAAAAATGAGATGAATTCTTTGGGACAGAAGCCTTTTAGAGCAGAACAGATTTTCAAATGGATTCATCAAGAAAATGTACAAAGTTTTGATGAAATGACAAATCTTTCTAAGGACTTTAGAGAAATCTTAAAAGAAAAATATGATTTGCATAATTTTAAGATAATAAAAAAATTAGAATCTAAAGATGGAACTAAAAAATTTCTTTTTGATGTGCTTGATGGTAATGCAATTGAATCTGTATTAATGCAGTATAAATATGGATATACTATATGTGTTTCTTCACAAATTGGATGCAAAATGGGGTGCAAATTTTGTGCTTCTACAGGAATTCCATTTTCAAGAAACTTGGAAGCAGGTGAAATTGTTGAACAGATTTTAGCAGTTCAAAGAGAAGAAGATGTAAGAATATCTAATATTGTTTTTATGGGAATAGGAGAACCGTTAGATAATTATGATAATGTAATAAAAGCGATTAATATAATTAATCATCCTAAAGGACTTAATATTGGAACTAGACACATAAGTATTTCAACTAGTGGTGTTGTGCCTAATATATATAGACTTGCTAATGAAAATATTCAATGTACATTATCAGTATCATTACATAGTAGCAATAATGAAAAAAGAAGTGAGATGATGCCAGTAAACAAGGCATATCCAATCGAAGAGTTAATGCAAGCTTGTAAAGATTATATAAAAATTACAAATAAAAGAATTTCTTTTGAATATGCTTTAGCAAAGGATAATAATGATAATTTAGATGATGCAAAAGAATTAGTTAAATTATTAAAAGGAATGCTATGTCATGTAAATTTAATTCCTATAAATAAAATCGAAAATGGTAAATATTCAAAAAGTACAAATGATAATATAATTAGATTTAGAGATTATTTGAATGATAATGGAATTGTAGCAACAATTAGGAGAGAACTTGGTTCAGATATTGATGCTGCATGTGGACAATTGAGAAGGGCGGAATTAAAAAAGGAGTAGAGAATGAAGGTATTTACTAAAACAGATGTTGGAATGGTCAGAAGTATGAACCAGGATAGTTTTTTAATATCTGAAAATCAAGACAATGGTTTAAACCTTTATATATTAGCAGATGGAATGGGTGGTTATAAAGGTGGAGAAATTGCTAGTAAAGTAGCTGTAAAAGCAGTTTCAAAATATATAACTGAAAAATTCGACGAAATTTCTAAAGATAAACAATCTATATTAGATTTGTTAGAAGAATCAATTGAATTTGCAAATTCTGCTATTTATGAGGAATCAGAGGAAGATGAAGAACTGCAAGATATGGGAACTACATTGGAAGTTTTGCTTATATATAAAAGAAAGATTTATATAGGACATATTGGTGATAGTAGGATATATAGAATTCGTAAAAATAGAATGAAAAAAA
Organism: uncultured Clostridia bacterium; assembly: GCA_934149115.1. Classification (GTDB taxonomy): domain Bacteria; phylum Bacillota; class Clostridia; order TANB77; family CAG-508; genus UMGS1994. The sequence continues at coordinate 8,560 of CAKPDW010000056.1, read as the reverse complement.
TTACTACAGATCATAGTTATGTTGAAAAACTTATACAAGATGGAGAGATTACTAGAGAAGAATCTTATCATCATCCTAAAAAGAATTTATTGATGAAAGCTTTAGGAACAGATGAAACAGTTGAACCTGATTTGTTATATACTGTCTTAAATAAAAATGATATATTAATTATTTGTTCAGATGGTTTAACAAATATGGTTCGAGAAGAAAAAATATTTGATATAGTAAAAGAAAATAATAGTGATGACGTAACAGATGTATTAATTGATGAAGCAAATAATGCAGGTGGTTTAGATAATATAACAGTTATTGTTATAGATAATAGATAGTCATTAAAAAAATATCTTTTTAAGGGAGAGATAAAAATATGAATCTAATAGGAAGAATGCTTGCTAATAGGTATGAAATATTAGAAAAAATAGGTGTTGGAGGAATGGCAACAGTATATAAGGCGAAATGTCATGTGCTAAATAGATTTGTTGCTGTTAAAGTTTTAAAAGAAGAATTTATTACAGATATTGAATTTATTAGAAGGTTTAAATCAGAAGCTCAAACTGCTGCAAGTTTGACACACCCTAATATTGTTTCAATTTATGATGTAGGAAACGAAGGTGATGTTTACTATATTGTAATGGAACTTATAAAAGGAAAAACTTTAAAAGAAATAATTTTAGAAGATGGAAAGTTGCCATGGAAATGGTCTGTAAATATTGCAATTCAGATTGCTTCTGCATTGGAAACTGCCCATAAAAATAATTTAATACATAGAGATATAAAACCACATAATATAATTATTACAGAGGATGGAATGGCAAAAGTTACTGATTTCGGTATTGCTAAAGCTGTTTCAAATTCTACAATAACTGCTTTTGGAACTACGATTGGATCAGTACATTATTTTTCTCCAGAGCATGCCAAAGGAGGAGTAACAGATGCGAAATCTGATATTTATTCTTTAGGTATTGTTATGTATGAAATGTTAACAGGTAGAGTACCTTTTGATGCTGATACACCAGTTTCAGTTGCATTGATGCAAGTACAGGATGATCCGATTGAACCTAGAAAATTAAATCCTCAAATACCTATAAGTGTTAATAATATAATATTAAAGGCTATGCAAAAAGATCCAGCTGATAGATATCAAAGTGCAACAGAAATGTTAATTGATTTGAGTACAGCTTTAAAAAGACCTGATGAAGATTTCGTTAATATGAATAAAAAGTTTGATACATTACAAACTCAAAAATTATCGACTCTATATGATATAGATAATAAAGCATTAAAAGATGATGATGACGAGGATGAAGATGATGACAGACCTTATAAGAGAAAAAGAGGATTTATTGGTTTTATGAAAGATCACATATTTTTATCTTTTATTCTTATAGCTGTAATTTTATTTAGTGTTGCTTTAGGTGGAACAATTTTAGTTATGAATTTAACAAAATCTAAAGATGTACAAATACCTAACTTGGTTAAAAATTCGGCTGGAACAAGGCTTACAGAAGAACAGGCAGTTTCACTTTATAATCAAACTGAATTTAAAAAGAAAAATGATTTAAAGATTGAATATGTTGAAGATGAAACTGTAAATGGTGAAACAGTTGAACCAGGTCAAGTAGTAAAGCAAAATCCAGCATATGTTGAAAATAGAAAAATTAAAGTTAAAGATCAAATCACAATTTATGTTAGAAAAGCAAGAGAAGCTAAAACAATAAAAATGATTGATTTAACAGGAAAGACTAAAGATGAAGCAGAAAAATTATTAAAAGATTTAGGATATATTGGTGAAATAAAATATGAACAAGAGGCTAATGATAATTTAAAAGCAGGTTTAATTATAAGGCAAAGTGTTCAAAAAGATATTGAATTTAAAGATGATGCTGAACTTACAATTACAGTTAGCACAGGTACAGATAAAGTAGATGCTGTAAGTGTTGTTGGTCAGGCAGAAGCTACTGCAAAACAAACTTTAGTAGATGCAGGATTTGCAGTAAAAGTTGAATATACTGAAAATACTGATAAATCAGATGGTATTGTTCTAAAACAAGATATAACAGGAAAGACAATGCCAGGGGCAACAATTACACTTACTGTTAATAAAGTTCAGGAACCTCAAGAAGTGTCTGTTACAATTGATCTAGCTAGTTATTTAAAAAGTGAAACAAGTGAGACAAATACAGTAACTAATTCCACAGCAACATCTAGTCCTTCACCTAAAAAAGTTAAAGTAGCTTTGTTAGTTGATGGAAATCCTGGTCAATTTGGTAACAAAGAATGGAATAAAACAGATAAAGCTACTGTAACAATCAAGGGAAAAGGAACTAAGCAAGTAACATTGCTTATAGATGGGCAAACATATGATATGCAAAATATAGTATTTTCTAATCCAACTGCTACATTTAGTAAAGGACAGTAGTTCTTTGTGAGATATTAAATTAATTAATAGAAAGGAATTTAATTATGTCAGAAGTATCAGTATCAGTTCTAGATGTTGATGAAGAAAATGCAGTTAATGTTTTTTATAATGTTGAGACTGCTAAAATAGATTATTTCCATATAGATGTTATGGATGGAGAATTTGTAGAAAAAAATAATGTTTTACAAATGAGAGATTATACATTGAAAATAAAAAATATTTCAATGACTCCAATAGATGTACATTTAATGGTCAAAAATCCAAGAGAACATATTGATTATTTTATAGATCAAGGTGTTGATAGAATTACATTTCATTATGAAGTATGTAAAGATAATAATGAGATTTTAAGTTTAGTAAAAGAAATTATTGAAAATGGAATAAAAGTTGGGATTGCTATTAATCCAGATACTCCAGTTAAAAAAATATATGAGATTTTACCATATATTCATATGGTACTTGTAATGTCTGTTGTTCCTGGAAAAGGTGGACAGAAGTTTATTGAGAATACTGTTGACAAAATTGAAGAATTAAAAAAATATTGTTTAGATAATGACTTAGATATTGATATTGAAGTAGATGGTGGAATAAATGAAGTAACAGGACAACAATCAGCTGATGCTGGTGCTAATATTTTAGTTTCAGGTAATTATGTTTTAAAAGCTAATGATTATAAAGAAGCTATAAATAATTTAAAAAATACATAAGAAGAAAGGATGATAGTAAAATGAAAAAAAAGTGTATTGTTACATTATTAATTGCAATAGTAATTTGTACATTAAGTGCTGTGAGTGTTTTTGCTAGCGCTGTAACTATTCCAATGGATGATAATGAAATACAAACTGATGTTGATTCTGGTGAGGATACAGATGGAGATGGCGTAGTTACTACAAATTTAGATGTGACAGATAGTGCAGATGATTATGCAAACATTGTAAATGATGGTTTTGAGGATTTTTCTTCAGAGCAGACAACTAGAGAAGCTACTCTTTATAAAGCTGATGAAAAAATCGAATTAAAAGATGAAATTATCAATGGAAGTGCATATTTATTAGGAAAGAACGTGAATTTAAAAGGTGAAATAATTAATGGGGATTTATTCATTTGTGCAAATACAGTTGAATTAGATGAAGACACTATTATAAATGGAAATTGTTTTATCTGTGCTTCAAATGTAAAAATTTCTGCAAGTTTATCTAGAGAATTATTCTGTGTGGCTAAAGATGTTATTTTTGATGAAAATTCATCAGTTGAGTATGATGTTAATATTACAGCTGAACATATTTCAACACAAGGTAATTTTTATAGAAACTTTAATGCATCAGTTGAAAATATGGAAATTGGAGAAAATACAAAAATTATTGAAAACTTAAATTATACATCAGACAAAGAAGCACAAATAAGTGATGATGCTGTAATTCAAAATGTTAATTATTCAAAACAAGTAAAAGAAAAAAAGACAGTAATGCAAGTAATTGCTGAATATGTTTTAGATTTTGCTAGATATTTTGTATTAACAATGGTATTGTTGATTTTATTTATAAAAGTTTGCCCAAGATTTGTAGAGAACCTAAAAAATCAATTAAGAGTAAGCTCATTTGGTATTGGAATTTTGTCATTAATATTAGTTCCAATTGCATTAGTATTATTACTATTATTAAGAGTTACATCAACAGTTGCTTTAGCTGTACTTGCAGTGTTTATACTAATTTTAATATTATCTATGGGAATTACAAATATTGCACTTGCTAAAAAATTAGAAGAAAAGAAATCAGAAATCAAATTACCAATTTGGACAGCAATAGTTACAGCTGTTACATGGATTATATATCAAATTCCTGTATTAGGAGCAATTCTAGCATTTATATGGGTTGCTACTGGTTTAGGAATGACAGTAAGATATTGTTTTGCAAAGAAAAAATAAAATTAAATAGAAAAAGCTGAGATGCACGTGTTATGGCATTTCAGCTTTCTTTTCGTAATAAATACAATCTGTTTTTGAGTTTAATTTTTTTGCTTGTACTTTTTCGTAATTACAAAATCCGTTGATTTTGATAAATACAATCATAAGAACATTGAATATTTGTCAAAGTTACATACACCTCTTTAATAAATATTATATGTTGTTTTTTGATTTATATTCATTGCAATATTTACTTATTGGACAAATATCACATTTTGGTGAACGAGCAATACATGTATAACGACCATGCCATACAAATAAGTGATTTACATCAACCCAATCTTTTTTATCAAAAGTTTTTAATAAATCTTTTTCAATTTTTTCAGGATCATGTTCTTTAGAAAATCCTATTTTATTAGATATTCTGCGAGCATGTGTGTCGACTGCAATTCCTTGTGCATCATTAAAAGCTTCTAGCATTATGACATTAGCACTTTTACGGCCAATGCCAGGTAATTTAATAAGTTCTTCCATTGAGTGTGGAACAATAGAATTATAATCAGAAACAAGTTTTTTACTGCAAGCTAATGCATTTTTAGATTTGTTTTTATAAAAACCACAAGGATGGATGATATCTTCTAAAATATGTATATCCATATTTGCCATTTTTTCAGGAGTACCATATTCTTCAAAAAGAAGGGGAGTGGTTTTGTTTACTCTTTCATCAGTGCATTGAGCTGAAAGCATTACAGCAATTGTAAGTTGAAAAGGTGTTTCAAAATCAAGGCTACAAGTAGCTTCTGGATAAAATTCACGTAAAATATTTAAAATTTCTTTTGCTTCTTTTTTTGTTTTCATATTATTTCAATCCTTTTAATATATTTTAATAACACAAATTTTACATGTGTAACTGTATGAACAATATTATATAACAGATAATATAATATATAAAGAGATAGGGGGAAAAAGCATGTTAAGAGGGTTAAAAAAGACGATTGCAGTTTGTCTTATAGGTTTTGGGTTGGGAACTATAATGGTGTTGTTATTACCAGTGACATGGTGGCTAATTATAGTCGGAATAGTAGTAATTGCAATTGGAATCATGTGGTTATCGTGTTAAGAGATTGATTTTGGGAGGGATGATATAAAATGAAAGTAGTTGTAAAAAAATCTCCTAAATTTTTGAGAGGATTTTTAAAATTAGTGTTTGGTATAAAAAATAGTTAATACTTATTTATTGATTTAAAATTTATGTGTGAATAACATTATGGAAAATATGGATAAGAAATTTATTGATTGATTACACATAATTAAAAACGCATAAGAAAAAATAAAATTTTTCTTGTGCGTTTTTGTACTTAACAAAATACACTTTCCTTTTTAGAAAAGTGTAAGTGTTATATATAAAATTAAAATTAAGCTCTTGTAACTTTTCCAGAACGTAAGCATTTTGCGCATACTGTTATTCTTTTTGGTTGACCATTTACGATAGCTTTTATTCTTCTCAAGTTTGGCTTAAAAGTTCTTGTAGATCTTTTACTAATGTGAGAACGAGTGATGCTTAATTGATTTCCAAAACTTACATTTTTATTACAAACTTCACATTTTGCCATGACTATATGCACCTCCATTTATTTATTTGACTGACTAATAGTTAATATAACATAGTTTTAAAAAAAATACAAGTGTTTTAGGAAAAATAATGAATAATAGGAAAAGTTATGGTGAATATTTATGAATTTAAGTAGACAATTTATTGGATTAAATGATAAAATACATAAAAATGTAAGAGGTTTAGGAGCATAAGATGAAGAAAAAGAAATTGTTATTAATTATTATTTTTGTGTTTATAATAGTATTGTTTTTGAGTTTTCTAGGAGTAAAGAAACATCAGGAAAAAAAGAATCAAGATGAAATTGATAAATCAATTCATGGTGTTGTAATTTCAAAAGACGTACCTTTTTATGCAAAAGCAGAAACTACTAATGTCCGTCAAATAAAATTACTTCACAAGGGAGAAAATGTTTATATATTAGATGAGTTTGAAAAAGATGGTATAGAATGGTACAAAGTAAAAATTGATGGAAAGAAAAATGGATATGTGCGTGCAGATAATGTACAGTATTATAAAGAAATGAGTTCAGAAAAAGTTTTAGTTTCAGATGTTTCTCAATTTAATATTGGAAAGAATTTTGAGAACATGGAAGAATTTGAAGTTTTTTTACTAGAAAATAAAATTAGTTATGTATATATAAGAGCAGGTGGACGAGGATATGGTGAAAAAGGTGTTTTTTACTATGATGCTAACTACAAAGATTATATAAATGCATGTGAATACTTGAAAATTCCATATGGCTTTTATTTTTTAGAGGAAGCATTAAATGATACTGAAATAGATGAAGAAGTTGATTTTATAAATAAGTTTTTAAAAGAAAATGCAGGAAAAAATTGTATTTTACCAGTTGCATTAGATGTTGAGAAACATGATGGACAAGGAAGGGCTGACAATATCTGGGATTCTAGAGCTGAACTTGTTCAAAAAATGATAGACAAGCTTAATGATAAGAAAATAAATAATATTTTGTATACAAATGCGCAAACTGCAAATTTGTATTTAAGTGATTTGAAGACAGATTTCTGGATTGCATATTATCCTGAAGAAGATAAGGTGCCGGATTATTGGTATTTTGATACTAAACAAGAAGGTGCTTCAAATACTAAGCTTCAAAAACGTACAATAGGATGGCAATTTACAGAACATGGAGCTGGTGATGAAATTTCAGATGATTTAGATTTGTCACTTATGAAAAAAGAGTTTTATAAATAGCTAGTGGTATGGGTTTAGTAGCAAAAATAAAATGTTATAAGTGGTTGTTTTTGTTAATTGTTCTAGTAAAAATTTTTTGAGCATATACATTAAAAAAAGGATAGAGGAGATATGATATGAAAAGAAAAATATATTGTGCTTTTTTATGTATATGCTTTTTATGTATAACAGAAGTATGCCATGCGACATATTTGACGATTCCAACATGGGCAGAAGATTCAATTGTAGAGACAGCCGGTGAGGTTGGAGATAATTTTTTAGATTTATCTTGTGAATCTGCAATTTTGATTTCACAAGATACAGGAGAAATTTTATATGAGCATAATTCGCATGAAAAATTAAGACCAGCAAGTGTTACAAAAGTTATGACGATTTTATTAATAATGGAGGAAATTGATTCTGGTAGATTGTCTTATACTGATAAAGTTTCTTGTAGCGAAAAGGCTTCTTCAATGGGAGGTTCTCAAATTTGGCTTGATACAAGAGAAGAATTGACTGTTGATGAGATGTTAAAAGCGATTTGTGTTGTTTCTGCTAATGACTGTACTGTTGCTATGGCTGAACATATTGCAGGCAGTGAAGAATTATTTGTTGAAAAAATGAATGAAAGAGCAAAAGAACTTGGTATGAATGATACTACTTTTAAAAATTGCCATGGTATTGATGAAGATGGACACGAAACGTCAAGCTATGATATTTCAATAATGTCTAGAGAACTTTTGAGAAATCATCCTGATATTACTAAATACACAACTATATGGATGGATTCATTGAGAGATGGAAAATCTGAACTTGTTAATACAAATAAATTAATTAGGAATTATCAAGGTGCAACAGGTTTGAAAACAGGTTCAACATCATTGGCTTTATTTAATTTATCAGCAAGTGCTACTAGAGATGATTTATCTTTAATAGCTGTTGTCATGAGAGCACCTTCAACAAAAGAAAGATTTATTTGTGCTAAAAAATTACTTGATTATGGTTTTAGTACATATCAGTATAAAAAATTTGCTGATAAAGATACGGAAGTAATGAGTGTGCCTGTTAATAAAGGTGTAGTACCTGATGTTACTGTAAAATATGCAGATTCAACTGGAAAAGTTATGAATAAAAAAAATACAGGAGATGTGGAACAAGAAGTAGTTTTAAATGAAAATATTTCTGCACCAATTGATGAAGGCCAAGTGCTTGGTAGAGTGAATTTTAGAATAGATGGTGAGGAAGTGGCTAGTGTAGAGTTGGTAGCTGAAAATGATGTTGGAAAATTAAATGTGTTTACAATGTGGAAAAGAGTTTTTAAAAAATGGTTATTTTTGTTTAGAAAGTAGAGAAAATTTGTAGCTGATTTTTGTTTTTATTTAAGATTTTTTTAAACTAATTTATTTTTTTCATGCCTTTGACTTGGAAAATA
>CAKPDW010000055.1 GCA_934149115.1 uncultured Clostridia bacterium | reverse complement strand
AACAATGGTACTCTGATTCTATTGCTAATTGATCTTCTATTCCTATATTATAATCTTCTGGTAATGAAAAACCAATCGTATATTCATCTTTATCAGTTACTCCTTTATATTTACCATAAATAGATTTATCTATACTTGTAAAATAGTCTATTACTTGTCTTTCATGAGTCTCATAAAGTGTAAAATTCAAATTATTTTTTTCTGTAAATTCATCTACTTTTTTTCTCATGTATTTTATTATTTTCAAGCCCAATTCTTGTGATTCTAATGATTCTCCATGATGTTTTCCGTCAAGTGCGATTAGACATTCTGCTAATCCAATAAAGCCAATAGCCAAAGTTCCATGCTTGTTTATTCTTCTTAATCTATCTGCTGGTTTTAATTTTTCACTATCTAACCAATTTCCTTGTCCTACTAAAAAAGGAAAATTATATACTCTTTTATCTGTTTGAAATTCATATCTATCTAATAAAATATCTTTTGCTTTTTCCATTTTATTATCTAATTCCTCAAAAAAAGCTTTTAAATCTGTAGTTTCATTTCTAATCTTTCCAAATCTTAGTCCAAGTCTTGGTAAATTAATAGTCACCGTTGATAAATTTCCTCTACCCACTGATGTTGGCTTAGACTTATCAATTACATTTTCATATACTCTAATTGAATTTCCCATATAAGCTATTTCACTGTCTCTATCTGATACAACATATCCTTTTTTATTAAAATCAGTATCTAAAAATGAATACATTATTAATTGTTTTTCTGCATCAACTTTACATGCTAATTTAAACAAATCATAATTTGAATCATTTTTACTATAATTTACATCTTCTTTTACTTTAAATATAGTTGTTGGATACAATGGCTTTTCTTCTTTTCCTATTCCTGTCTCAAGTGCTAATAAATAATTTTTTGTAATCATTCTTCCTTCTGGTGTCGTATCTGTTCCTAAGTTCACTGTTGAATTTGGCAAAACTGCTCCTGCTCTTGAACGCATTGTATTTAGATTATGTATAAAAGCTTCCATTGCCTGATATACTAATTCTTCTGTCTTTTTTAGAGCTTTATTATATGCTATTCTAAAATATCTTTTTAATTGTTCAGATTCTCTGCAATATGCATCAAATATACCTATATCAAATTTTATTGTAGTAATTTTTTCTATTTCTCTTTCCATTCCATTTACTGCTGCAAATATACCAAAATCTGAATAATCCAAAAAATCGTATACTGTTTGTTTAAATTCTTTTTTAAATGTTTTTACTACTCCTGGTGCAAAATAAGAATCAAGTTGTGGAACACTTTGTCCTCCATGTTGATCATTTTGATTTGCTTGAATTGCAATTGCTGATAATATAGAATATGTCATTATATTATTAGGCTCTCTTAAAAATCCATAGCCTGTTGAGAAACCATCTTTAAATAATTTATCTAAATCAATATGGCATGTAGTTGATGTTCCCATTGGATAATATTCTAAATCATGGATATATAATTCTCCGCTTTCATGTAAATCAACAAATTTTCTTTTTATCAAATATGCTTTTGAAAATTCGTTTGAAATTGTTTGACCATAGCTAAGCATTGTTCCCATTGCTGTACATGTTTCATTTGCTTCTTCATCATGCATTGTATGGTTCATTCCAAGGTTTTCGATTGCTTTTAAAAATTTATGTTGTTTTTTCTCATCGAAAAATAATTTTCTTGATTGATTTCTTCTTTCTCTATATGTTGAAAAAGATTCATATACATCTTCATATTTTTCTTCTTTTAATGCTAATTCTATCATGTCTTGAATTTCTTCAATTTTTATTTTTTCAGGATTTTCTTTTTCAATTTTTGTAAGTACTTTATTTAAAACTATATTTATATCTTTTTCTGTGTATTTATTCTCGCCATTTTCTAGTTTTATGCTGTCAAATCCTTTTTTTATTGCTACAGCTATTTTTGCTTTATTAAAATCAACTTTTTTTCCGTCTCTTTTGACAACAATTATTCTGCTTGAATTAACTATATTTTCTGACATATAGTCCTCCTTTTTCTTATTTTAAGTCAAAAAAATAACATGACATAAACATTATATCACATTATTTTTTTTAATCTATAATTTTTTAATCTCTTCGTATCTTTTTATTTTTGCAGTTGTTGTTTTTATCATTTCTTGATCTGTTACAATTATATTTTTTATATGTTTGTAATTTGGCATTGTTTTGTTTATTTCTTTAATATCTTCCCAAATTATTTTTTCTATATCTTCTTGTGTCTTGTCTGGATAATTGTCTTTCATATAATCTTGGTTATACACAATTTTAGCTGATACGACTAAATCATCGTCTTTTTCTTTTCCGAAAACCATATTTTCTTTAACATATGGTAAATTTCCTATTAGAACTTCTAATTCTTCTGGATAAACATTCTTTCCATTTTTCAAAACAATAACATTTTTCTTTCTTCCTGTTATGTATAAAAATCCGTCTTTATCCATATATCCCAAATCTCCTGTGTAAAACCAACCATCTTTTAAAACCTTATTTGTTTCTTCTTCATTCTCATAATATCCAAGCATTACATTTGGACCTTTGGCTTTTATTTCACCAATTCCTTGTTCATTTGGATTGTCTATTTTTATTTCTACACCTGGCATTGGCAATCCAGTAGAACCTTTCTTGTAATACTTAACGTTTTCAGCTGCAAGAACAGGTGATGTTTCTGTTAGTCCATATCCTTGTGCAACATAAATTCCAAAATCTCTAAATCCATCTGCTACTTGAGGATCAATTCCTGATGCTCCACTTATTATCATTCTTATTTTTCCACCTAGTTTGCTTGTTATTGGTTTGAATAATTTTGGTCTTATATCTATTCCTACTTTTAATAACATTTTACTTAAAGCTATTCCAAATCTAACTTTTTTAGTTTGATTTGTTTTTTCAATCTCTTGCCAGATTTTCTTATAAATTGATTCTATCAATAATGGCACACAAACAAATGTTGATACTTCATATTCTACTAAATTCTTTTGGATGTGTCTTAATCCATCACAAAATACGTTTGTTGCACCTAAGCTTAAAAACATTAATATTCCTGTACATCCAAATGTGTGGTGAAATGGTAAAAACGCGATATTAGTATCTGTACTTCTCAAATCTTCACACTTAGTCATTGCATATATATTTGATGCAATATTTTTATGTGATAACATTACTGCTTTTGACATTGATGTTGTTCCTGATGTAAAAAGTATAATACTCATTTCTGTCGGATTTATTTGGCTATCTAGAAATTCTCTATTACCTTTTTTTAATAATTTATTGCCTTTTTCAATAATCTCTTCTAGTGATGTAAAATTTTCTTGTTTATCCATACAAATATATTCTTTTATATTTGTACTTTCTGAATTTTTGATATTTTGTATCATTTCTGTATATGATTCTTCAAAAATTATACAATCAGCTTTACTTCTTATTAAAGAAGATTCGACTTCCGCTTCTGGTAACCCTTTATCAAGTGGAACTACTATTCCTGTGCCATTTACTACTGCTAAATATGACACTATCCATTCATACCTATTTTTACCAATTATAGCAACTCTTTTTCCTTTTAGTCCTAAATTCACAAGAGCAGTACCTAAACTATCTATATCTTCATCAAATTGCTTATATGTTATATTTTTATATTTAACTTCCTTATCTTTCTTTTCTTTTAATATAAATGCATTATTTTCTGGATATTTTTTTACTGCATTTTTTATGACATCTCTTATTGTATAAAACTCTGTAGCTTCATACAAATTCATTCTTTTATCTTCCATAAATACCTCCATACCTCATCTAGTATTCTTTACTAGATTACCATATACACATTAACATGTCAATCCATTGACTTAAAGTTGACCATATGGTATTATTACTTTGAGGAAAGTGAGTAATATGAGTAAAAAGAAAGAATTATCAAATATCAATACTATAAAAAATAATAAAATAACTAATTTTCACATGCCAAGATGGAATGAATTTCCAGACCTTGATATATATCTTGACCAACTAGTTACATATATTGAAAATTATCTAAATCCTTATATAGGTTCAGAAGGTAATCCAGTTATAACAAAAACTATGATTAATAATTATGTTAAACAACATGTAATACCAGCCCCTGTAAAGAAAAAATATAGTAAAGAACATATTGCATACTTATTTGTTATTTGTACTTTAAAACAAGTTTATAGTATTAGTAATATTTCTAATCTAATTTCTTTTGCAGGAAATATAAGTGATTTAATTATTGCATATGATCAATTTTGTTTAGAATTAGAAAATGCTGTAATCTCTGTATTTAATGGAACAAATTATGAAATCACATCTGCAACTTCAATGGAACACAAATTATTAAAAAGTGTTGTTTTATCATTTGCTCATAAATTATATGTTGAAAACACCTTCTCTTTTGAAGTTTCAAAAAACAAGGATTAAACTAAATTATAGAACAAATCTGAAATTTTCAGTCTTTACTCTACTCTTTATATTTTTCTATAAAATTGAATTTTCAGTAAATTTGTTCGAGCGAGAAAATTTATTTTATAAATTTTCTGTGCAATTTTTTATATAATAGACGAAAAATAATCCCCCTACACTAATGTAAGAGGATTATTTTACATTATGGTAATATATCTTAATTCATAAGACAATTCCATAAATTTCTCAAAAGTAATCTTACCTTCTCGAATTTCTTTCCATTCGAAATATTTTCTAGGTATACGAAATTTTTCTACCACAAATATTTTGTCAATATCATTTGGTCTAAAAAATCTGCGATAAACTCCATTATATACTCCTTCATCACTCATTAAATCAAAATATCTAGGTCTTCCAATTTTGAATTCTTCAAAATCAATTATTTTCCTATTATAATATTTATCTACTAATAAATAATTCCGGATATTATCTCCATGAAGTTCCATGCAACCTGTATAAATATTTCTTGAGACATACACTAATTTACATAACCAGATTGTTTCTAAGCTAATCATTTTCATAGAGACACCCCCATCAAATTATTAATGCAATGCTCTTTAAACTTGGTATGTCCCTATTTTAACACATTTTTCTATATTAAACAAGTTCTTGCTCTGGAGTTACAATGGTAAATCTTTTATTTCAATTATTGCGCTTTCGACTTTATCAGGTAATTGCTCTATTAAACTTTTTGTCAATTCTTTTTTAGCATCTTCATCACTTTCTCCATTACTTGTTAACTCTACATAACTTAATATTGCTTATTTAGCTGAATTTTGAACCGTTCTAGCTGTATTCTCACTATAATCTTCTTTTGCTTTATTATATACTTCTTCACCTATATATTCAGCAATCATATTTGGTGTGTTTTCTTCTTGAGTATTTCCTTTATTTAGATATACATTTAATAAGTATTCAGCAGATTCTTTTGCTGCTTCAGCTGCTTCTGCATCTTTTTCTTTTTCAACATTCTTATATACTGATAACTTTCCTATTTAACGTTTTCTTTTTTGCTAATTTGTGGTATTTCTTCCGCAATTGTATTTTTTACTATTCTAAATAAACTTTGAATTATATGTGAAATTATTTCTTTACTTTCCAAATCTAATGTTTTGTATTTTCCAAGCATTAATTTTACATTTACAAACCAATTCTTTTTTATTTCTGAAAAACTCTCTGCTTCAGTTGTATTTAATATATCAAAAACAGTATCTATTACTAATTCTCTTTGTTCTGAACTTATATTACTCAACCATTCCTTTAAAGTTTTATCAAAAATATCACTTCCATTTGTTACTTTTTCTAAGCATACAAATTCTTTTCCTTCAATTTGCCAACTAAACAAATCATGTTGCATAATTCCTTTTTGTGTACTTTTAACAACTGTATACTTTTCTTCATGATTCAATAATCTCCCAATCACAGATGATTGAGGAATATATGTATGAACTTTTGAGATTATTTCTTTATATTCGTTTGTCATTATCATTTCATCATCAAAACCTGGACCATCATTATTATAAATATTTATAATTCTATTTTTTACTTTTTTATTTGCAAACATTCCAGCATATACAGCTAAATTTCCTCCTTTTGAATGTCCACCAATCCTGACTTTTTTTCTATATTTTTTTGTTATATTATTTATATATTCTACAGCATCTTTTTGTGAAGCAATATGATTTTTAAAACACATATTAAAATCTTCTTTCCAACCAACTATTGTTGCATCAGTTCCTCTATATGCTACAAAAATCGTGTTATCTGGTAAAATAATTGTAGTAGCTGAAAATTGTTTTTCTTGTTCTGGATTTATTTTATTAATATATCCTGTCACAATCATTTTTCCATATCTTCTTGATTTTCCCATAAGAGGAAAAAGCTCATTGTCATCTTCCCATAAAATTTTCATTGTACTTTTATCTGTATTTTCAAACCTTTTACTCAATTCTTCAATTGTTGCTTCTTCATCTTCTTGTATTAATTGATCAAAAGGGAAATACGACAATCTTGTTAATATTAATGCATCTATTTCATTAAATTCTGATTGAGCAAGAGTTAAATCTCCTCTCCATCTCACATAATCACATACATTTGACATGTTTAGTTCCTCCCTGTAACACATTTTAAATTCAATTAATGATATACTATTTACTATTTTTTTGTCAACAAATGCACTTTTATGTAAATTTATATTCTAAAATTAAAATTCATTATGTCGCTGAGGACATTTTTCTTGACAAGTAGGATACTCAAACAGAAACAAAATACGTAGAGGAGCACACTGTGCCCCTCTACGAGAAATGTGAAATCCTAAATAAAATGGTTGTCAAAAAAAACGTCCCCCTGACAACCATTTTTTTAACATGTTATTAAAAACTTATAATTTTATTAAATGTCTCTATTGCATAATTATCAGTCATACCAGAAATATAATATATAATAGCCCTATAAAAAGATGTCTCATCTTCCATAGTAAAAATCTCTAAATTCTTATTCTTTTCACTTCTTTCCCAATTCCAATAATTACTCAACCATTCTTCAAAATCAAAAACTAATTCAGCACAAACTCTCAAAGCTCTTTTTCTATTCTTATATAAATCCTTCAAGAAATCATATATAGTATTTAAAACTAATTTAAAATATTGATTAGAAGCCATTGTTTTATCAGATAAATAAATATTTTTGTAATTAAACTGTTTCAACTCATTCAGCATTTTAAATTTCTCCTCTGAAAAACACAACCCTGTCTCTGGAGAAGAATTTCTACATAAATCATAAACTAAATCACTGATAATAACAGAATTATTAATATCGCAATGAAAAATTCTTTTTAATTCATCCAAATCCTCATCTAAAATTCCAAGAGTAACAGCATCAATAATATCACGTCCTAAATAAGAAATCTTATCAGAAATTTTTACAACACAGCCTTCCCAAGTATAAGGTGCATATTCATTTGGATAATTATATTCATATAAATCAATACATTCCTCTCTTGGCCTTAATTTATTTTCATCAATTTCACCACAATGAGATATAATTCCATCCCTCACTGCATAAGTTAAATCTAAGTTTCTCTTATTTCCAAACCTATCTTCTAATAACTCAAGCTTATCTACTCTAACAATACCATTACGTTCATGCCAAAAATTTTCATTAATATCTCTTTTTGATATTTCACTTAAAATTCTTTCTCCTTGATGTCCAAAAGGACTATGTCCCAAATCATGAGCAGTTGCAATTGCTTTTGTTAACTCTGTATTTAATCCCAAATATTTAGCAATTGTGTAACTTATAGATTCTACATGAGTAACATGTTCTCCTCTCGTACATATATGGTCATTCTCTGGAGAGAAAAACACTTGTGTTTTATGTTTTAATCTTCTATATCCTGTTGAATGAATAATTCTATTATAATCTCTTTCAAAATCAGAACGAATATCAGAACTACTATCATATAATGGTTCTTCTCTTTTTAGAATATTTCCCCATTTAGAATTATTTTCATCAGCAGAAAATTTCTCAAACTTTTTCATTTTTTCTCTCCTTTGCTATATATTTTTTATATTTTTCTTTTTAAAATTAATCAAACTCAAACCAATAAGTACGACAAAATAAACTATACAAACACTTATTGAAAATTGTAATGATAATAATTTCATATTTGGCAAACATCCAAAAAGATACTGACTAAAATCCCAATTTGGAGTTACAAAATAAATTAAAAATTTTGCTTTATCATAGGTATAGGCTAACTGATTTATAATACTTTCAACCATTGTTCCTAATAAAGGAATAGCTATAGCAATTGGTGAATTTGTAAAAACAGTACTTAATGTAAAAGCTAAAGTCATCAACAATACAAACTTTGGAAGTTTAGCTAATGCAAGCAATACCATGTATCCGAACATATTTATTGTATTTAATGCATTTGTATTAAAACTATAAACAACTGTCTTAGCTCCATAACTATCAAATCCATATATAATGCCACCTACAACTGTTTGCATGATTGCAACAGTCATTAATGTTACAATTAATATAATCAAACATGTAAAAAATTTAGCACATAAAATTTTAATTCTAGAATATGGACGTACTAATAAAAGCTTAATTGTTCCTTTATTAAATTCTTCACTAATCATTGTTCCAGCAATAATAGCAATTGTTATTATTATAAATAGTTCATATTCATCAAATACATTTAATAATTCAGTTTTTGCATTTGTTTGCATAGAATATTTCAAAGAAGAATTTCCTTGATTACTAATTTTTGTATTTATCTTATTCTCGATTGCATATTTACATATCTCAGCAGTTGCTATATTTTTTTGATTTTCCATTTTATCATCATGAGAAGGATTATTTTTTTCATTAAATTGTCTAATAAGAACTCTTGACTCATACCAAGTTTCCAAATAAGAATTTAGTACTGATTTTCCATAAGGGATATCTTTTTCTATACGCCACTGCACAACTTGTTTTGCATCCTCCAAATTGTCACGTTCTATTTCACTATTACCAACAGTAGCAAGCTCTGATTCAATTTTTTCAAGTTCTTCATTAGCAAATGTTTGCCAATTTCCTTTTTCTAAATTTTCAACTATTTGGTCATACTGTTTTTTTAATTCGTCATATTCTGCTCCACTTTTAGTTCTTATCATTTCTTTCATCATTGATTGTAATTTACTCTCAATAATATATCTTTGCCAACTATCTAAGCCATACTTATTAACTAATTCTGATGCATCAACAATACTCTTACAATCAGCATAAAAATCTGGATTACTCTCCTCAGTGATATTTTCTAGTTGTTCTTTATAAAAGCTCACCTGATCTTCAGAATAAGAATCAAATGAATTTTGAAATTTTTTCTGTAGAATATTTATTAATATCATAAAAGCCAAAGTCACAACAAACATTATGTACAAAACTTTTTTCTTTGATATTTTTTTCAATTCATTTTTTATTAAATTAATCAATTATATTCCCTCCTGTCTTCTTTAAAAATGCATCTTCTAGACTAACCTCCTCAGGATAAACTGCATAAATCTTCACATTATTTTTTACAAGTTTTTCTATAATATCTGGTATTTTTTCTTTTTCTTCATATACTCGTAAATTGTTTTCATCTATTTTCTCAACTTTTGAATTAAATATATCACTTACATCATTATCATTTTCTATAACAAAATGATAAACGCTTTCTGCTCCAACCTTTTTAGCCTGTTCCATAGAAGAACTCTCAACAACTTCTCCGTTTTTTATAATTGTTACTTTTGTACAAAAGCTTTCAAGTTCTAATAAATTATGACTAGAAATTAGAATTGCCATATTTTCTTCATTAGCTAATTTAACTACTAAATCTTTTACCTGTTTTATTCCCTCAGGATCTAGTCCATTTGTAGGTTCATCTAAAATTAATAAATTTGGTTTATGAAGAATTGCTTGAGCAATCCCTAATCTTTGTCTCATTCCCAAAGAATATTTTGAAACCTTATCTTTTATTCTGTTTTCCAAACCAACAAGTCTAACAACTTCATCAATTCGATTTTTGTCAATTCCACTATATAAATTAGAAATCATTTTTAAGTTTTCATAACCTGACATGTACATATACATATCTGGACTTTCAACAATTGCACCTACTCTTTTAATAGCTTTAGTAAAATCTTT
>CAKPDW010000054.1 GCA_934149115.1 uncultured Clostridia bacterium | reverse complement strand
GTATTATATTCTTATTACCTCTTAATCTAATTTCTTCTAATGTATCTAATTTTTCTAGGACAGCTGGAACATTTAAAACATTATATATATTCTTAGATAAATATTTTAGAATTTCCATTTTAACATCCTTTCTTCTTAGCTTGTACTATATATATATTCAATAAAATACCTTTTAGAACTGTATAATATAATTTTATAATCCATAAAACAAACCGTTCTCCAGTAATAATATATTGTTTTTTGTTTTATATTGACGAACATTGTAAAATATAGTAATATTATCTTGTAATTTATATGGGAAGATTGGTGCCAATTATGTATAATGAAAAAAAATTAAAATTAACTATTTTATTTACACGAATAAGAAGATACTTATTTATTTTCTTCTTTGTGATTTTAGGATTAATATGTGCATATGTACTTTCAGAATTTCTAACAGAAATTGTTAAACTATCTAGACAAATTGCCAATACTGTAATGATTGTTACAGGTGTTTCTATTTTTGTCATAGGTTTCATTTTAACAAGTAATTTAGAATTTAAAATCCAGCAAGTATATTTAGAAATGAAAATATTGAAAAAATTAAATTTAGTTTCATTTAAAGTCGATAAATTATTAGAACAGTCTGGAATTTCGATTTCAGATGAGATTACAAAAGAATTAAAAAAAGTTAATACAGCATTATCAACAAAGCCTACAACCAAAAAGACTTCACTGTCAAAAAAGAAAAGTTCAGAAAAAAAGAATTAATAGAAAAAAGATTTAAGTTAATTTTTAGCTTAAATCTTTTTTTATACACGAAATATTTTTTAAATTCCATTAAAAAAAAACAAATCTAAACTTCTAAAGATTTGTTCTTTTTTATATTTTTATTCTGTTATTGTTGTAATTGTAACACTTGTTATTAATTTTGATTTATATGTTGCTTTCACTTCATACTTTTTACTTGCTTCAATTGTATTTTCCATTTCTTTTAATTTATCTGTATCTTTTCCATCTTCTTCCACATCATCTAATTTTACAGATATAATTCTGCTATCATCAGTTGCTGATGCATTTGTTGTTATTATTGTTTCAATTAACATTTTAACATCTGATGATCTTTTTTCACTACCTATAAAAGCTTCTAACCTTGAATTAAACATAGCTTTATCTTGCTCTGACATTTCTTGAGTTACACTTTCAGAAGTTGAACTTTCATTTGCATTATCTGTATCAGCCAACTCAAATGATTTTAATTTATATCCGTCATCTGTTTTAGTAAAAGTATATTTATAATCTTTTATAGCATTCAAATCAACATATTGTGAAAGTGTACTATATACATATCCATCTAAATCTTGTGTTGAATCTGTTCTTAATGTTCCTTTATAATCTGAATATGCAAATGCTTTCAATAAATCATCTTCAGGAAATTCTTTCATTTGGAAGTCATAATTTTTAAACAATTGACACCCTTCTGCATTTATTTCTTCAGAGAAAAATGGTTCTGTAAAAATCGGTTTTACATAGATTTCCATTTTTGAATTATATTTTACTGCTTTTGTTATTACTTCTGTTACTTCTGGTGGTGTTGATTCTTCTACATCACTTTCTTGTATTTCATAACTTGCAGTATTTTTATCATATGTGTAACCAGTTGTTTTATATTGATTTATAAAGTTTGTATCACTATCATATAAACTAAAATCTTTATACTCTATATCATCTGCATTTTCAAATATATCTTTTGCATATTTTTCAACTTTGTCTTTTGATACAGATTTTGCGCTTCCTTCTTTGTCCATATCTGAATTAGTTACTTGTGCCATTGCTAACTGTAATTTTAAATCATTTCTTATATTATTACTTTCTTCATCAAACCCTCCTGATGCATATATTGCATATTTTGCAAAAGTTTTTTTGTTTCCTGTTAATTTATAAGCATCAGCTATATCTGTATCACTATTAATTAAATCTTCTGATTCAATTTCTTCTCCCTTATCATCTTCCGCAGGTGATGTTGATGGCTCTGCCGTTTGATTTGATGCTACTTGTTGATTAGTTGTGCTATCTGATTGATTATCTTTATTCAATCCTAAAATTATTACACATGTTACAATTATTGCAACCAATAATGCAATAAATATAACTAAAGCTACTAATGGTATTCCTCTTTTTCTTTTCATTCTTATCTCCTCTTTGGTTAAATTTTCTTCTATTAAATTATATATTTTAATATATTATTTTTCAATATTATATTAGCAATTTTTACAAATTACTGATTTTAAACCTATATCTAAATCCATCATGCCATTTTTAGATTTATAATCTAAATCTATTAATTCTTTTAAAATTTCTTCTAATTCATTAGTTTTAAAATATTCTGCTTGTCTTTTATATTTACTAGTTAAAAATACTTGATTTGGCTTTAGTGATAAAGCTTCTACCAAATCTCTCCTTTCTTCTAATGCAAGTTTAGTTAAATATAATTTTTTAAAATGATTGTACAATGTTATTATAATTTTTTGAAGTGGTTCTTTATTATATATCAGATTACCTAAAATTGTTAAAGCTTTTTCTGTATTTTTACTTCCCAAATAATCTGTTAAATCAAATATAATTGCTTGCATATCTTTTATTGAAAGTTTATCAATATCTTCTTTTTGAATTTCTCCATTTTCTCCTGCAAATTCAATCAATTTTCTAATTTCATTAATTAAATTCTGCATATTAGTACCTGAAATTTCAATCAAATAATTTACATTTTGGTCACTTACTTTTACTTTATACATTGCACAAATTCGCTTTAATTTATTTCTTATCTCTAATGGTTTCAATGGTTTTGTCTCTATAATTATTGAATTTTTTTCTAATGTTTTATAAAAATCAAATTTATGTACCGTTTCTTCTATAAATACTATTACACAAGATTCTTCTATTAGATCTATGTTCTCTTTTACATACTGTTTAAATTTATCTTTCATTGGAGATTTGCAATCCTTTTTAAAAAGATTTGAATCTCTTATCACTATAAGTTTTTTAGGATATCCAAATGCTGGTGTTTCTATATCATCTATTAGGGTATCTATATTGTTTTCTCCTAATAAAATATAATTTATTCCAAGACTTAATTCACCAAATATTTTTTTTATTTTTTTTAAGTATTCTTGTTGTAAATATTTTTCCTCACCATAAAATACATATATTCCATGTAGGTTTTGATTTTTTAAATCATTCTCTAAATCCATAATATTCGTAGACATTTACTTCTCCTTGAAAATTATTATTGTACAAAAAATTCATATTTATTCTTCTAGCATGATTTTTATTGCTTCTGAAACACTCCAAGCTTGTGCGAATGCACCTTTAGGAAGATATGGTGGTTTTGAATCATATAATTCAGATATTGTTCCTAATGCACCTTCCTTTAAAGCTTGCGTAAAATTTTTTTTGTAATTAGATATTACTTTTTTATATTCTTCTTCTAATTTCTTTTTCTCATTTTTATCTTTTTCATTTTTTATTATTGTTTTGTAACTTTCTACATAAAGACCAGCTAACCAAGGCCATGTTATACCTTGATGATAACTCATATCTCTTTTAAACCCATCACCTTCATATACCGCAATATATTTTGGATTTTTCTTTGAAAGTGTTGCTAATCCATATTTTGTATATAACTCTTTTGTTACTGTTTTTAGCATTTCTTTTGCTTTATCATTAGTTAAAATCATAACCGGATATGTTGTTGCAAGTGCAAATAGTTGATTTGGACGTATTTCTTTACTTCCTATCACATCATCTAAACATTTATTTTTCTCATTGAAAAATTTTTTATTAAAATTAATTCTTACTTTTTTTGCTAATTTTCCATACTGCTCTTGACATTCTTTGTCTTCATATTTTTCAGCTAAACTTTCCATTACTTTTAATGCACTATACCATAAAGCATTTAATTCAACTGCTTTTCCATTTCTTGGTGTTACAGCAAAATTGCCTACTTTAGCATCCATCCAAGTTAATTGCGTATCTGGTGTTCCTGCTGAAATAAGACTATCTTTATCCATAAAGATATTGTTACCATCAAAATCAATTCCATTTTGAAAACTTTCAATCACATTTTTCAGTATTTTATATAATTTTTCTTTTACAAATTCATAATCCCCAGTATACTCTATATATTTACTTACTGCCTCTACTAATAATAATGAACTATCTACACTATTATAAAGTGGTCTGCTATCATAACCAGAATATCCATTAGGAACTAGTCCAAACTTAATATCTTTAGTCATCATTAGCAAAACTTCTTTTGCAATCTCATACCTTTTTGTTTTTAACAAAAGTCCTTCAAATGAAATTAGTGTATCTCTCCCCCAATCTAAAAACCAAGGAAATCCTGCAATTATTGTATGTAATGAAAATTTAGGTCTGTATGTTACGAAATTGTCTGAAGCTATGACTAAATCTCTCATTGTTTCTTGTTCTGACTTACTTTTAGTCTTATTTATTAGTTTACTATCATTAATTATTTTATCTAATCTTGCTTTTTCTTCTTTTATTATTTGTTTTCCTTCTATTTCCTCTATATTTTCTTCCAATCCACAAACTATAGTAAACTCTTTTGTTTCATTTGCTTTTATTTCTATTTCATATCTGCCTGGTACAAATAAATCTTCCTCTGGATAAAAACCTCTTTTTTCTTCTTCAATATAAAACATATTTTTAAATGTATCGTTTTGATGTTCAATATATTTTCCCTCTTTAGAATACAAATATATTGGAGATATTTTATTTCCATCAACAGTTATTCTAATTTTATTATCTACTATTTTCTGATTAACATTATATTGATGATTTGTATTCATACAATGAAAATCTCTATAATTCATTACTGGTGAAATTTTCATTGTAATATCTTTATCAATATTTTCAATTTTATAATATACACACACTACATTTCTACCATATACCATTGCAATTTGCTTTTCTACTTTTACACCTCTAGGAGTCTTATATGTAAATATTGGTGTATATACTTTTTCAAAACTTTCAAGATTTTTATATCCTTCTGATATGTAATTTTTACAAACATTACTATACAAAATCTCCTCATCATTTTCTATTGTTATGCTCTCATCTATCTTTGACAAAATTACATATCTTCTTGCTGGTGGCATTAATGGTGCAACTAACAATCCATGGTATTTTCTTGTATTTATTCCTAATACAGATTGACTAGCAAAACCACCTATTCCATTAGTAATAAGCCACTCTTTAGTTAACCCATTTTTAATATCTAATTGTTTTTTACTTAACTTCATTTGTATATCTCCTAATTTTATTTATTCAACTTTTCCATTTGTTTATATAGCTTTTGATTTGCAATTTTCTGTTTATCAGTTGCCTGTATTGATTCAATTCTATCTCTATATTTAGTATTAAATTTGCCTTTACCTTTAGATTTACTTCTTTTAACTTTATTTTTCTTATTTTGTTTTTGTATTTTCTTATTTATTTTTCTTTCTCTTTTTAACTCATCTTCAAGTATTGAATTTACCAATAAATATTCTGGAGTACTTTCTTTATCTCTAAATTTCAAATCATTACATATCAATTCCATTATTGATGATGCAATTACATCTGAATTATGTCTGATATAGAATCCTTCTATTTTAGATAAATTTTTCTGAATTATTTTTACACCTTTTTTATTTGCTCTATCTATATCTTGAAGTACTATCTCTTGTCCTTCTAAATTATATTTTCTAACATATTCAGGAACAATTTCTCCAGTATCTACTAAGCAATAATCAATAATTTCTTTTCCAGTGTGTGAAAATAAAGCTTCAATATGGTCAGATACTGTATAATTGTCAGTTTGACCTGGTTCTGTCATTAAATTAGTTAT
The DNA here is from genome assembly GCA_934149115.1 of uncultured Clostridia bacterium. Classification (GTDB taxonomy): domain Bacteria; phylum Bacillota; class Clostridia; order TANB77; family CAG-508; genus UMGS1994. The sequence goes on along the minus strand of CAKPDW010000054.1, from coordinate 4,708 downwards.
ATATATTTTTATTGCTTTGCTTTCTTTTATTTCTTTTGAAACATTTTTTACTAACAGATTTGGTAATACATCTGTATACAAACTTCCTGGTCCTATAATTATTGCATCTGCGTCTCTGATTGCTTCGATAACTCCTGGTGCTGGTCGGCAATTTGATGGACTTATATATATCCTTCTAATTTTTGTTATTTTATCATAAGCAACTTCTGGAATATTTTCTTTGCTTTCTACAACAGATCCATCAGCTAATTCAGCACATACCTTGAATTTATCTAATGTTGTTGGAAGTACTTGCCCTGTAATATTTAATATTTCAGTACTCTTTTTTAATCCAACTGATGTTGATTCAAACATTTCATTCATTGCTTCTAAATAAACATCTCCAAAATTTAATTTATTTAACCTTTTATTTTGGAATTGCCAATAAAACAATTTTCTCATCAAATCTTCTTGATCTGATAAAGCTATAATACATTCTTTTATTTCTCCATATGGTAATGAACTCAATTCTTTTCTTGAAATTTTTTCTTCTTTACTGCTATTGTCATCTCCCATATTTACTATTGCTGTTATATTATTTGTGTATTTTTTTAAACCTTTTATAACAGTATTTAAACCATTTCCTCCACCAATAACAACAATCTTTGGCCCTTCATCATACATAGTTTTATTGAAAATCAATCCTTTGATATTTAAGTTTGCTTTTTTCCCTTTTTCTGTTGATGTATTATTGGCCTCTATTAATATTTCCAAAACCCTTTTCTGCATAAATATAAAACCAATTACTATTACAGTAAAGCCCAATACAAAGGCAACTACTATTTTTATTATATCTTGTGGTTTTAATACTTTTGAATCAAGTATACTCGCAAAAGCATAACATGTAAGACATATTCCAACAAGTATTAAAAACATCCATCTTTTTATTTTTGTTTTTGAATTAAACCAACTAAAAAAGCCCTTCATATAATTTCCTCCTAATGTTTATTAACATTTTTTATACTATTATTACTTCCAATTCTAACTCTATTCCAAATTTTTCTTGGACTTTTTTTCTTGTGTATTTTATTAATTTTATTATATCTTTTGCTGTCGCATCTCCGGTATTTACTATAAATCCAGCATGTTTAGGTGAAATTTGGGCTCCTCCAATTTGATAACCTTTTAACCCCGCTTCATCTATAAGTTTTGCAGGAATACATTTATCTGTTCTTTTAAAAATACTACCTGCATTAGGAAGATTTAATGGTTGTTTTTCTTTTCTCTTATCCATAAAACCTTTTCTTTTTTCCTTTATTTCAGATATATCACCTTTTTCTATTTTAAAAGTGCTTGCAATAATAATCCATTTTTTTTCGAAAAATATACTTTTTCTATATGTAAATTTTTGTTCTTCTGCAGTTAATGTACGAATATTATATTTTTCATCTAAAATTACTGTTTCTTGTATTACATCTTTAATTTCATTTCCATAGGCACCAGCATTCATTTTTACTGCTCCTCCTATTGTACCCGGAATACCTGATAAAAACTCATATCCTTTTATGCCTTTTCTATATGCAAATCCAGATAACAATGCAACTGGAACTCCAGCTCCTACTGCAATTTTTCCTTTCTCAATTTTTAAATGATTAAAATTTAATTTTATAATAATTCCTCTAAATCCAGTATCCTTTATTATTAAATTTGTACCATTTCCAACTACATAAGTTTTTATTCTTAATTTTTTTGCTAATTTAAGAACATATAATAATTCTTGCATATCATCGACCTTTATAAAAAAGTCTGCTATCCCACCTACTTTAAATGAAGTGTGTTTTGACATATCTTCATTTACAAAAATTTTATCTGGAGATATACCTTTTATTAATTCATCATAAATCATATTTCCTCCTACTTTTTATATAGAATTTCATTATTTTCTGGCGTAATTCTAACTGTACTATTGTAACATTCACCAGTGTAATAATTAACAATATATGTATCTTTTGCATTCTTAATTCCTATTTTTTTCAAATCATCTGGTGTAAGTACATAATATTGACTTTCTTTCTCAGTAGAGCTCCAGTATTTTCCGCTATCTTCCCAATCAATTTCTGTTGTTGATGGCTTACTTGCTTTTGTTCCAATTATATAATTAGAATCACCTGTTACTTTATATTGTTCATATTGTTCATATACAGCATGTTGAACCGTTTCTAAATCTGATAACAATTTTTTTTCTTGGCTATATGCTGAACCATTTATTGCATATCTTATTGTAATACTTGCAATTACAGCTAGTACAATTATTGTTACAACTAATAATATCATTGTTATTCCATTTTCTTTTTTTATCTTTCGCATAATCATAATCTCCCTTTTTAGGATACGTCTATCATATCATTTTTTTGCATTTTTTACAAGATTTAATCAAACAAAAGGTAAGTTTTTCACGAATTTTTAATTTTTTTATTGAAAAGAAAACATCTCAAAAATTAGATTTTTTCTAACTTCTGAGATGTACAAAATTTACATATCATTTATTTTTACGTTTCTCTTATGCTCTATTTTTTCCCATTGTGTATTTGGTTTTATTATACATTTTATATTTATTATTATCCAAGATCCCATAAAAACTGGGAACAATGCAATTCCTTTTAACATAGGTCTTATTGGTTTCTTCTCTATTATCAAAACAAATACTGCTGTTAGAACAGGAACAATTAGGGTTGCTATTAAATATTTGGCATAATTGAAAATCAACATTCCTGCTGACATACCATGAGCTAAGAATATTATTGTATTAATTCCTAATAATAAGAATGTTACTATCATCATAGGTATTCCCATTAAATATAATAAACCATCAAAGTTCATTAATGTTCTATGTTCTATAACACCATCAGCCAAATCCTTTGTATAATATTTCATACATTGTAAATGTCCAACTGTCCATCTTGATCTTTGTGACCAACTTTGTTTAAATTCAGTTGGTTGTTCATCATATACTATTGCATCTGTAGCCCAACCTAATTTTCTTCCCTTAGCTATATTTTTCAAAGAAAATTCGATATCTTCTGTTAGTGTTATTGTGTCCCAACCTGTTGGTTTTATTAAATTAAAATCTACCATAAATCCAGTACCATTTATTAATGGTGATAATCCCAAATTATATCTAGCCAAATGATAGAATCTATTCATCATCCAATAGAATAATGCATATCCAGCTGAAATCCAACTATCTGCAGGATTTTTTATATCTCTATATCCTTGAACAATTTCTTCGCCTTGACACAACTTTTTATTCATAGCATTTAAAAAGTTTTTATCAACAACATTATCAGCATCAAAAACGCAAAAAGCATCATAATCTGCATTTTCTTTTATTTTTTGATTTAAGAACCATTGCATTGCAAATCCTTTTGTCTTTTTCTTTTCATCAAATCTCTCATATACAATTGCTCCTAAATCTTTAGCTATTTGAGCTGTATTGTCTGTACAATTATCTGCAATAACATAAATATCATATAATTCCTTAGGATAGTCAAGTGCCTGAAGGCTTTCTATTAATGAACCTATTACTGCTGACTCATTATGAGCTGGCAATATCATCATAAATTTATGTTTTTTATTTTTTATTAATGGTTTTTCCTTAAATTGTATTAGTGCACAAGCACTTATAATCAATTGATATAGCCAATATATAACAATTATCCAACCTAATGCTTGTTGAAGTATATAAATATATTTCATATTTTCTACCTCTTTCTTTTCCTTATTTTTCTACTACTTATTGTTCTGCTTTATTTTCTTCTTTCTTTTCGTCTTTTTCTCCAAATCTCATTGTAAGATTAATTCTGTCTTGATCATCTATTTCAGTTACTTTTACCATAACTTCTTGTCCTACTTTTAAGAAATCTTCGACTTTTTCAACTCTTTCTTTTGTAATTTTTGATTTATGAACTAAACCTTCTTTTCCACCGCCTATTGCTACAAAAGCTCCAAAAGTCATTATTTTAGCTACTTTTCCTTTATATACTTCTCCGACTTTTATTTCTCTAGCAATATCTTCTATCATTTCTAATGCTCTTTCACCATTTGTACCTTCTGATGTGTAAATAAATACTGTTCCATCTTCTTCTATATCAATTTTAACACCTGTTTCATCAATAATTTTATTTATCATTTTTCCACCAGGTCCGATTACATCTTTTATTTTATCAATACTAATTTTTGTATTAATAATCTTTGGAGCATATTTAGAAATATCTGCTCTTGGTTCAGCTATTACTGGTTTCATTATATCATCTAATATATGTTTTCTAGCTTTTCTAGTTCTTTCAAAAGCTTCTGCTATTATATCATATGATAATCCATCAACTTTTATATCAACTTGAATAGCTGTAATTCCTTTTTCAGTTCCACCAACTTTGAAATCCATATCTCCAAAGAAATCTTCTATTCCTTGAATATCTGTAAGCATTACATAGTTTTTATCATCATTAGGATCTGTTACTAATCCAGTTGAAATACCTGCAACAGGTCTTTTTATTGGAACACCAGCATCCATTAATGCTAATGTACTTCCACAAATACTTGCTTGTGATGTTGAACCATTTGAAGATAAAACTTCAGATACAACTCTTATTGCATAAGGGAATTCTTCTTTTGATGGTAAAACTGGTACTAATGCTTTTTCAGCTAATGCACCATGTCCAATTTCTCT
>CAKPDW010000053.1 GCA_934149115.1 uncultured Clostridia bacterium | reverse complement strand
CTAGAATTTGACTATGTAGGTGTAATTATAGGTAATGATTTAAGATATGAGGATAATAAAATAATTACAGATGTTACAGAAAGAGCAAAAACTGACCAATCAATAAAGGGAATATATAAAATGGCTCAGAAAGATTCTGATAAGGCTATGAAAGTTGCTGATGAAATAATAAAAAATACTTATAGGACTTTGATGACTAGAGGACAAAAAGGTTGTTATATTTATTGTACAGATAAAAAATTATCAGATTATATAAAGAAGAGATTAAATCAAAATGAAGGCATAGTTTATCCTATTGATGAAGATGAAAATTATATTGATTTAATGGTTGCAGAAGATAGTGAAGAATATAGATATGAATAAATAAAAATATAGTGCAAGAAATGGTGATTATATGAAAAATGGTGATTTATTAAAAAAAATAAAAGAGAATGAATGCTATTTAATTGGACAAATTCCACTAGACAATTATGAAATTGATATAATAATGAATTATGCAAAAAATATAATAAATCTTGAAGATAAATATATAATAGATGGTCCAGATTTGATTTTATCAACAGCCTTAGTACAAATTGCTATAAATGAATATCAAGATGGAAAATATTGGGAAGCTGTAAAACATAAATTTGATATGGAAAACATTTCTGCTCAAAAACAAGGAATATTAGGAAAAATATTTATAAATACATTAAAAGAATACAATTTATTTGAATTGAAACAGAATTCAAGTGGTTCAATGAGATATGTAGAAAATATAAAAGCACATGCGTTTGTTACCAATAATTATATGGAAAGATTTTACGATTTCTTATATGATTATTACGAAAATAATTTATTTAGAGATATATCGAATGGAGTAGAAGAAACATTACAAGATTTATCAGATTATATAAAGACAACAATGAATCAGAATACAGATACAATATATTCTTCAAATAATGGAAGAACAAAGAAATCATATAAATTATTGAAATCAACTAGGGAAGTAATAGCACAATTAACAGGAAATGTGTTATATCAATTATTTTATCCATCTCTAAAAATAATTGATCAAAATTTCTATGATGGAATATTGCCTCAAAATAAAAATTCTGATCGATTTGCTAGAGTTTTTTGTGAATGGTATAGTAATAAAGAAAAAAAGAATGAAAATAAAAGCAGAGAAAAATGTGAAAGAAAATTGTACAGTCCAAAACCGTATATTGTATTAAATACAAATGCTTATATAAAAAGTCCGTTCACATTAATCATCCCCAAAAGGAAATATAGAGCTACAGAATGTGATGGAAATGTATATGTTACTATAACAATTAATGGAATAGCAAGACATCCAAAACAATTAGAAGTAAGTAGAAATATGGGAACTTACATTTCAGAAGAATATAGATTGCCAATAAGTTATCCATTTGATGAGATAAAAATAGAAATGGACTCATTAGAAAACAGTGAAATAATAATTGAAAATAAAGAGTATGTAATTTTTAATGAAAAGTGCATAAAGACAAGTAGATTTGAAAAGGGAATAAATTATTTATTAGTGAAACCAGGAGCAAAAGTTGAATTTTCCGATGAAAAGATACTTGTAGAACAAGAAAAATTTGATGAGTGGATACAATATAAAGTAAATATATCAGAAGATTCTATATGTTATATAAATACTAAACCATTGACTATAATTGGAGAATTTTCGAAAGAACCAATATTTGAACATAAAATTAATTTCTTTAATACATATAATGAAAATGGAAGCAAAATCATTGCTACAAGATTTCATCCATTAATTTCTTTTGAACTTGCTAGAAATAGTCTACCTAGAACTACAATTCAAATTAATAATAAGAACTATTTATTAAATAAATTTTTAAATAACAATATAACAATTTATGACTCGCCAATTGATCAAAATCAATTAATAATATCTGTTGACTTGAATGATATTATTGAAGAAGAAAATAATGGCTATTATAGAGTTGAATTAAATATACCTGGAGAAAATAATAAATTTATAACGGAATATTTACTTTTGAGTAATGTGTTTTTTATATTTGATAAAACAAGATATATAAATGAAGAAGAAGCGAAACTAACATTAAAAACAAATGGCATGAATATAGAAATATTAGATGATAATTGTAAAATGATATATAGTAATGAGTATAGAAACAGCTATTATTACATATTAAAATTAAATTCGGAATATGAAATGCTTAATGCTAAATTAATCATAGATACATATAACTTTTTTATTAGAGTTCCTATAAAAATGATGCTATGTGGATTTTCTGAGGATAATTTGCAATATAAAATTGAAAAAGAAATATGGTACAGCAAATTACAACAACTATTATATATTAAATTTCCATTTATTAAAAAAATAGGAATATATAGTAATGTTGATTTTAGTAAGATTATATGGGGAGAAGAAATTAAAGAGGGATTATTTAGAATTAATATTACACAATTAATTCAAGATATAAAAGAGAGCAAAAATCAATATCAATATATATATATAAAATATGAAGACACAAGAGAAAAATATATAACGCTGTATAAAGTCATCAAAAATATAAAAATAGATCCATATTTTGAATTTGAATATTATAATGATACTCCATGTTTTAATGTTGAGTTTAAAGAGATACCAGGTGTGAAAATTTATTATTCCATAATGAATGAAAATGAGCAGTATTCGAAAGTTATTGATCATAGGGAATTAAAAAATGGTATAAATTATCTTCCAGAAATTGAAAGAGATATGTATTATAAGATTGTTCCTACAATAGAAGAAACAGATGAGTATGGATTAAATACGACAATTACTACATTGCCTGTAAGAAGCCATAAAGGAATAATAAGCTTTTACTATTCAAAAAACAATAATAATATTTATGATTTTGAAATAATAGGTAAAAAATTTGAAATAACGAAATTACTTTATAATAATGAAGAACTTTTACTAAATTCAATATATAGTTATATGATTGAAATTTTTAAAAAGAATTTTGATGAAACATATTCAGGAAAAATGTACGAATATGATATTGAAAATACAACTACTAATAAAAGAAGATTAATAGGAAATATAAAAATAGTTGATTTACAAAGAGATAACGAGGATGATTTTTCATTTTGGCTAGAAAGTTATTCTGATTCGGAAAATGAATGGTATGAATTGTATTATTATAAAGAAAAAAGTCAAATTGTAGAAAATGATAATTCAATATTAGATGAAGTTACATCAGAAAAAGTAATAGGATTAGAAAAAAACAATACAAAATATATTGTAAAAATAAAAAGAAGAAGGAGCTAAGAAATGATATTTAGACCATCCGAAAGTTCAAAAAAAATAACGGATTTTTATAGAAGATATTTACTAACAACATTTAACACAAATAATGAAAAATATAATGAACAATTAAAAAAGGAATTGGAAAAAAGCAAAGCTATTGCAGATGGACCATATATAAGTATGACAGATCCATATAAAAAAGGAAAAAGGATAGCAGATTTAGTTGAAGAAGGATTTTTATCAAAAGAAATATTAAAGTTAAAAAAATTTCATCCAGAGGATAGAACATTATATGCACACCAAGAAGAAGCTATTTTAAAAGCAAAAGAAGGAAAAAACTTAATTGTAACGACTCGGAACAGGTTCTGGTAAAACTGAATCTTTTTTAATACCAGTAATAAATCAATTACTGGAGGAAAAAGAGAAAGGAACATTAGGACCAGGAGTTAGAACTTTAATAATATATCCTATGAATGCTCTAGTTAATGATCAAATTAGAAGAATTAGAGAAATATTGTATGATATGGATATTGATGGTGCGATAACATTTGGAAGGTTTACTGGAGAAACAAAAGAAAAACAAAAAGAGGCAGAAAAAATATACATGGAGGTAGAAGATGAGGAATATCCATGGAGAAAAAATGAAATAATCAGTAGAGAACAAATGAGGAATACACCACCTAATATCTTGATAACAAATTATGCAATGTTAGAATATATTTTGTTACGACCAGGAGATAACATTATATTAGGTCCACAATATGCAGATAAATGGCAGTATATTGTATTGGATGAGGCACATTCATACAATGGAGCTAATGGAATAGAAGTAGCAACATTGTTGAAAAGAGTTAAAGCAATGTTAGGAAGAAATGATTTAAAATATATATTGACAAGTGCTACATTAGGAGATAAAAATTCTAATAATGAAATTATAAATTTTGCACAATCATTATGTGATGCAAAATTTAATGAACAATCAATTATCAGATCATATACAAGTCAAATCACACCAGAACATAATTTAATAAATGTAGATTTTCAAGCGTATAAAGAATTGGCTGAAGCAATTAGAAATAATGACGTTGAAAGTGTGACAAAAAAATTAAGTTCATATAGTCTAAGAGGGGATAACAACGAAGAAAAAATATTTGATCTAATATTACATGATAAATTTTATTATAAAGTAAGAGATGTTTTATATAAAAAAATTAAAAGTTTAAATAATGTTGCAAGTGAACTAAATATTTCAGTAGAAGATTTTACGGATTTTATAGCTGTTGCTTCAAATGCTATGAAAAATAATGAAAGATTATTTGAGGCTAAATATCATATGTTTTTAAGAGGAATCGAAGGTGTATTTGTTACTTTAAAACCTTTAGAAAAACTATTTATAAACAAAATGGAAGTTTATAAGGAAAATCCATACAATGATTTTGATATAGGATACAAGGTTTATGAAATCTCTTTTTGCAATAATTGTAATGCATTATTTATTACAGGTCAAGAAGATGGAGAAGGGCATTTAGTACAAAAATCTAAATTTAATGATGATTATAGTCCAGAAGTATATTTATTAAGCGGAGAATATGATCCAGAAGATGAAGACAACGAAGATGAAGATACATATCAACTTTGCTCAAAATGTGGAGAAATAAAAAAAGCATCATCTGTTAATGGGTTACAATGTGGACATGGAAGTAAATATATTAATAAAGTTATTAAAGTGAAAGCTAAGGGAGAGTTGTTGCATAAATGCCCTTGTTGTCATAGTAGTAATAGTCAGACCACGATATTAAGACCATATCATTTAGGAAATGAAGCTGCAACAGCAGTAATTTCAACAGCATTATATAATGAATTGCCAAGTGTAGAACATCATGAAAGAGTAGAAATTATAAAAGATGATTTTTTTGGAGATTCAAAGATTGTAAAAGATGAAACTAAAAGGTTATCAAAACAATTTTTAGCTTTTTCGGATGGAAGACAAACGGCAGCATTTTTTGCATCATATCTTGAAGGAACTTACAGAAATTCTTTGGTTAAAAGGATAATTTATGAAATATTGCAAGAAAAAGAAAACGAATTCGATTTGGGAATGTCACTTGAAAATTTTGCTATTATTTTAGCAGATAAATTTAAAAAGTATAATGTAATGCCAAATGCAAGTGAAAATTCAATACAAAAAGAAGCATGGATTCAAATATTACTTGAAATGTCAAACTATAAAGCTAAAAATTCCTTACTAAAGAATGGTTTTTTGAAATTTGAAGTTGATTTTAATATGCCTGGAATAGAAAAATTAGATTTATCAAAACAAGAGGTAAATGAAATTTTTAGAGAATTAATGATTTATTTTATGAAAGATGCAGCAGTTGATACAGGAATGCCTTTTACAGATGTGGAAGTGGGAAGATTTACATTTTCTGGTTTTCAGAAAGGATATGAATGTGAATGTGAAAAAAATAGTAATGTTGAATCATGGATACCTGAAAGTAATAAGACCAATAAAAGATTAAAATATTTAACAAAAGTATTAAGTGGCAATGAAGAAGAAGCAAGAAAGTTATTGAGGTCAATATGGAGTAAGTTAGTAGCAGAAAAATATATAAAACAGGTAGAATTTAGAAATAATAAAAAACCATATCAATTAAATATAGATAAAATTAAAGCAAAAAAAATAGACAAATTATATATTTGTGAAGTCTGTAAAAATGTTTCTGCATATAATGTAAAAGGAATTTGTGATAACCCTAGATGTAATGGAAAATTAGTTGAATATCAATATAAAGAAAAATTAAAAGATAACCATTATTACAACCTTTATACAAAATTGGACATTTCTCCGATGGTTGTGAGAGAACATACAGCACAGCTTTCTAGCGATAAAGCCTATGAATATCAAAAGAAATTTAAAGACAAGGAAATAAATGTCCTTAGTTGTTCTACAACTTTTGAAATGGGGGTAGATGTTGGTTCACTTGAAACAGTATTTATGAGAAATATGCCACCATCTCCTGCAAATTATGCACAAAGGGCAGGACGTGCAGGACGTAGTTTAAAATCAGCAGCATATGCTGTAACATTTTGTCCTAATAGTTCACATGATTTAAACTATTTTAAAAATCCTACAGATATGATAGAAGGAACGATAGTACCGCCAGTATTAAATGTAAACAATGAAAAAATTGTATTAAGACACATTTTAGCATCAGCATTTTCATTTTTCTGGAGAAATAATGTAAATATGTATATGGATAATATAGGTAAATTTATTGATAATGAAGGATTTGAAAAACTAAAAAGATATATAGACAGTAATCCAGAAGAATTAAAAAAATATCTTAATGAAGTTGTGCCAGAAAACTTAAAGAAAAAACTTGGCATAAATAATTTTGAATGGGAGGAAAGACTTTTTAATTCAAATAAAAAAGATGGAATTGCAGATATAGCTTTAAATAAATATCAAACTTTAATAGAAGATTTGGATAGAGAAAAAAATAAAAGAAATGCTGAAAACAAACCAACTGACTGGATAAAACGTTCTATTGATACTTTGAAAGACCAAAGAATTATAGAATTTTTGTCTAAAAACAATATAATTCCTAAATATGGTTTTCCAGTTGATTCGGTTGAATTGCAAGAACCATCATACAAAAATTCTCATAGCAATAATATAAATTTAAGTAGAGATTTACTTTCAGCAATATCAGAGTATGCACCAGAATCGGAAGTTGTGGCTGATGGAAAATTATATAAAAGTAGATACATAAAAAAAATTGCGGGATATGAATGGCCCAAATATTATTATTACGAATGTGATGAATGTAAGACCTTAACAAGAGTACCAAATATAAAGACAATCACAGAGTGTAGACAATGTGGCAATAAAGTTACTAGAAAGTTAGAACAATACTTAATACCAAAGTTTGGTTTTGTACTTGATACAGAAGGGCCAAAAGATGTAGGATTAAATAAACCAGAAAAAACATATAGAGGACAAATTTCATATATAGGGGATGAAAATAAAGTAGAATTTAAGGATTACCAAATAGGAGAACAAAGAATCTCAATAGGAAATAGCAAAATGGATTCATTAGCGGTTTTAAACAAAGCCGATTTTTATATATGTGAAAATTGTGGTTATGGAAGAGTTAGTGATAAATTTTCAGGTGGCATAGTAGAGTATAAACATACTACTCCAAGTGGACATATTTGTAACGGAAAATTGTATAAATATACATTAGGACATGAGTTTCAAACGGATGTAGTTTTTATAAAATTTAGAGATATAGATATGAAATCGGTAGAAAGAGCATGGACAATATTATATTCGCTATTAGAAGGGTTATGTAGAACTTTGAACATTGATCGAAAAGAATTAGCAGGGTGTATTCAATGGTATAGAGATAATAGTACACCAGAAGGAAATTTCGGTTGTATATTATTTGATAATACACCTGGTGGAGCAGGTTATGTAAGGAAACTTGAAAATAAAGATACTTTTATCAATATGCTTAGATATGGTAAGAGAGTTGTAAATAACTGTGATTGTGGTGGAGAAGCTAAAGATACAGCTTGTTATAGTTGCTTATGTAATTATTATAACCAAAGGCAACATGAAATATTGAAAAGAATTTATGCAATTGATTTCTATGATAATTTTTGTATAAATAAAGAGATTAATCCTGAAATAAAAGAAATAGAGTTAGATAATTCAAAGTATGAACAACGAGAACAAATTGATGAGGCAAATTTAAAATTTGAAAATCAGGGAATGTATCAAGATTCGAGTAGTGTAAAGGAAATATGGGCAAATTTAGCAGAAGATTGTGATGATGATGAAATACTAATAATAGATAAATTAGTTAGAAAGTCGGAAGGAAGAAATATGGATAAGCCGATATATAATGAAGTTGTAACAAATACTGATAAAAATGAAGAATTTATGGTTAACGAAATATGGAAAAGCAAAAAAGTTATGTTGTTTTTAACGAGCAATTATGAGGATTATCTAAAGGCTAAAAATACTGGATGGAAGTGTTTTTGTATGAAAGAAAAATTTGATATAGATGAATTTTTGAAATTGATAGAGGTGTGATTTTATGGCTATAATGTATCCTAATAAACCAAAAGAATTTAGTATAAATAGTAAAGAAGATCTGATGTTTGAGGCACTTGAAAAACTGCCAGATACATATTATGTATTCCATTCTTTTAAAATCGTAAATGTAATTGATGAAAAGATATATGAGAGTGAAACAGATTTTGTTATATTTAATCAACAAAAAGGAATTTTATGTATAGAGGCAAAAGCGGGAAATGTAAAATATGAAGATGGAAAATGGAAATATGGTAGTGATATTTTAATGAGCCATGATGGACCTTTCCATCAAGCAAGTAATAATAAATGGAAGTTAAGTATGTATATAAAAAATAGTGGCTTAGAATATATTTTGAAAAAATGTAAATTATTGCATGCAGTTTGGTTTCCATCAATATCAAAATCTAAATTTGAAAATGTAGAATTGCCAGCAGAAGCAGATTTGAATATAATGTTAACAAGTGATTCGATAGATCATATTGAAGAAAGTATATCCAAAATTTTTGATATACAATTACCTAATAATATACAAACTAATATAGATACAAATGAAACAAAACTAATATTGAATAAGGTTTTAGCACCACATTTTAATCTTATTTCAATACCAGAAATGAAGTTAAATCATAGAAAACAAGTCTTTAAAAAGATGTTGGATGAACAAATAGCGTTATTAAATTATTTAGAAGAACAAAATAGTGCTATAATTAATGGAATGGCAGGAACGGGAAAAACAGTAATGGCTTTAGAAAAAGCAAGAAGACATTCAGATAAAAACGAAAAAGTATTGTTTTTATGTTATAACTTTTATTTAAAAGAATATTTAAAGACAAATTATACTTATGAAAATGTTGATTTTATGACAATTGATGGCTTGGCATGTAAATTTACTAATTCTTCAAAGCCAGACTATCAGGCTCTTAATGAGGTACTTATAGAAATGTATGATAAAAAGTCTTTTCCATATAAACATATAATTATAGATGAAGGTCAGGATTTTGGAAAATATGATATAGATGAAGAAGAAATTTTAGATTTATTAAGAGCTAATGTAATTGATAATGAAGAATTAAATGGAACGTTCTATTTATTTTATGATAAGAATCAAATGGTCCAATCAACAAAAGTTCCAGATTATATATTAAATGCGGATTGCAAACTTACTTTATATAAAAATTGTAGAAATACAATTAATATAGCAAGAACATCATTAAGATTTTTAGGAAATAATAAAACACCCAAAATGTATGAAGGAGCATTAGTAGGAGAACAAGCGGATATGTATTATTCTACAAAAAATGAAGAAAATGTACATATACTTAATTATTTAATTGATAAATTATTAGACGACAAATATACTAATATTCAAATTTTAACCTGTAAAACTGAAGAAAATAGTATATTAAGAAATGAATGTTCTAATGGAAATTACTTATATAATGGCAACAAATATCCATTTACAACATGTAGAAAATATAAAGGCTTAGAAGCTGAAACAGTTATATTAGTTGATATTGATAAAGATCTAATAAGAGAGGAATTAGAACAATTGTTATATGTAGGTGCATCAAGAGCAAAATATAAATTAAATATAATATCAAATTTGTCAGAAGAAGAATGTAATGAGCTACTTGAAAAAGTTGGTTATAGAAAATCAAATAATCCATATAAATCATTAGCAACATTATTTAATTCAAGATATAAGAAAATTTAATAAGAATATAATTTAAAGTATAATTCTAAGAAAAAAATTATTGAAGCGAGAATTATGATATACATAACATGAGACACACATAGTGATTTTTTAAAATTAACAGAAGAAAACTTTCAAATACAATTATAAATGATAAAAGAATGATTATGTAATAATATGCGGAGATTTTGGAGGAGTAAGGACACTTAAAAGATGGTATTTTGGACATTATCATGATTATAAACAAGTAAATTCACAGTTCACTTTATTATATGAAAATATTGTACCATTAGAATATAAAAGTGTATTTTAAAGATATTGATAAATTAATAGCAAAATAATAAACTAATATCAGTTAGAAAAAGTTTCAATATTTATGCGGAGCTATGCTATATATGAGTGTGGATCTATTTTTAAGTATGTTATGAATAAAATGAAAGTTTCAAAAAAATGAAAAAAGCTCCTAAAATTAAAAAGTTTTTTCAAAATTTTGAAAAAACTTTGGCACGTAACAAAATATTAGCAATAATAAAAATTTTAAATATCAATATAATTTGAGAAAAAATCTCAAAAATATTGATATTTTTTAAAATTTAGCATATAATATATAAAGTAAAGGAGGAATCATAAATGTTAATAAGATTTAGTTTTAAAAATTTCAAATCATTTAAAAATGAAAACTGCCTAGACATGGAAGCAAC
>CAKPDW010000052.1 GCA_934149115.1 uncultured Clostridia bacterium | reverse complement strand
GAAAGTATTTCTTCAATGATTTTAACTACAGAATCATGTGTTGTTAATAAGAAAGAAAAATCTTGTGGATGCGGTGGTCATGGTGAAGGTGCCGGAATGCCTGCTGATATGGGATATTAAAAATAGCACTATATATTCTTAAAAGATTAGGAGGTAGTAATTTTAAGAATTATGATTTAAAAGTCAATAAGAATATATAGCGCTTATAGTGTTAAGCCTTCATCGTTGCTGATGAAGGCTTTTTTCAATATAAATTATTTTTATATAACAGGATAGTTCTTCGAACTTCTTATTATATAAAAATAACAATGTACAGAAATTTATTTTGTAAATTTCGTGCACGAACAAGGATACGGATTTAAAAAATATAATAAGTGTAAATGTTATTAATGTCCGTTTTTGTTCTATATTGAAGTAACTATGAATAAATTGAACTTATATTAGTTCTTTTTAGTTTGGATTAGCAACCGCAGTTTCTGTTACCACCGCAACAACAACAGATTATTATTAAAAGAAGAATTATCCATAAGCAGTCATCTCCAAATCCACAACCACAACCTCTGTTCTCTGGCATATTGTTTCCCCCCTTTGTAAGTATCAAGGAGCTTTAGCTCTTTTCTAAATCCTTAGTATGTTATATACTATGTTTTTTTCAAAAAAGTGTTACTCAAAAAAAGATTAAAACCTGTATACAAAATAAGTAAATTAGTGATATAATACGAACTAGTAATAGGAATCGTATTATTTGGAGGATGAAGAAATGGGAAATATTGTATTATTAGATGATTTAACAATTAATAAAATTGCAGCAGGTGAGGTTATAGAAAGACCTGCTTCTGTTGTAAAAGAAATGGTTGAAAATTCAATAGATGCAGGTGCTACAAAAATTACTGTTGAAATAAAAAATGGTGGAATTTCTTTCATAAGAATTTCTGATAATGGTAAAGGAATTGCAGAAGATGATATGGAAATTGCTTTTGAAAGACATGCAACAAGTAAAATAAGAGTTGCTGAGGATATTACTAAAGTTACATCAATGGGATTCAGAGGTGAGGCTTTGGCAAGTATTGCAGCTATTGCGAATGTTGAAATGATTTCAAGAACTAAGGATTCTGATGTTGGACATAGAATCGTTGTAGAAGGTGGTAAAGTTCTAGAACAAGGGGAAATAGGAGCTCCTGTTGGAACAACAATTACAGTTAAAAATTTATTTTATAATACTCCAGTTAGATATAAATTCCTAAAAAAAGATTATACAGAATCAGGATATATTGAAGATGCAATTACAAGATTAGCTTTAGTTAATAAAAATATTGCATTTAAGTTGATAAATACAGGTAAGACTGTAATTCAAACATCAGGTAATGATGATGAAACAAGTGTAATTTATAGTATATATGGAAAAGATATTGCAAAAGCAATAATTAAAACAGACTATGAATATGAAGGAATTAAGGTGTCTGGTGTGGTTGGAAAACCTGAAATTGCTAGGTCAAATCGCTCAAATCAATTGTATTTTGTTAATGGACGTTTTATAAAAGATAAAACTTTAATTGCTGCAGCTGAACAAGCTTTTAAAGGAATGATTCCAATTAATAAATATGGATTTTTAGTTTTAAATATAGAAATTGATCCAGCTTTGGTTGATGTAAATGTGCATCCTGCTAAATTGGAAGTTAGGTTCGAAGAGGAAAATAAAGTTTTTAAAGCTGTATATTATGCAATAAAGGAAGCACTATCAAAAAAAGAATTGATTGAGGATGTAGCAAAAAAGAATGAGGATGAAATAAAATCTGATATTTCTCATCAAGAAATAAATCAGGAGGTTGCTCAAGAAATTGCTCCAACTCCTGTTCAGACAGTTCAAGAAGATTTACAAAAAGAAGCTGATGAGGTTGAAAAAGTTATTAAAGATGATGAAAAAGTAAAAGGTGGAGTTTTTTCTTCTCTTTTTAAAAAGAATAAATATGTAGAGGAAGAACCACAAGAAAAAGAAAATCTTTTAGCGGATATATATAAGTTTAGAAAAGGATTAAAAGATATAGGTGTTTCTGAATCAGATGCACCAGTGTATTCACCAATTATGGATGAGTCAGAGGATAAGACACCTTCTGAGGAAACAGTTGAGGGAAAAACTGTTGAGCTTATTCAAAAAAGAGCGTCTGATAAAATATTGGAGGATGCTATAAAAAATAGCAAGATTGATAATCCTTTGAAAACAGATGAACCTCAAAATATGGATAAGTTTAATGATATGTATTCTAGAGTTTTTGGTAATAAGGTTGATACTGATTCTGAAGATGTAAATACTAATGGTTTATCTGAAAATCAACAAAAGTTTTTTGATGAAATAAAAAATACTGTTAGAAATGATTCAAGTGAATTTGAAAGTCCTCAGGCAACTATTTCTGAGGAGAATTCTGAACAAATTGAGGAATTTAAAAATATGGCTGGCAAAAATTATAAGTTTATTGGTATTGTTTTTTCTACTTATATTATTGTTGAGATTGGTGATGAAATGTATATTATTGATCAACATGCGGCTCATGAGAGAATTATGTATGAGAAGGTTAAAAAGAATTATTATAGTTCTACTGATAAGGATTCTCAGTTGATGCTTTTGCCTGATATAATTAGTTTGTCTCATAAGGAGGCTGATACTATTAAGGAGAATTTGGAGATGTTTGAGAAGGCTGGCTTTACTTTGGAGGCTTTTGGTGAGAATACTATTAAGTTGACTGGTGTTCCTAATATTTGTATGGATATGAATACTAAGCAGTTGTTTCTTGATTTGCTTGATGAGGTTGATAATTTTTCTAGAACTAGTCGTCAGGATATTGAGGATAAGTTTATTGCTACTATTGCGTGTAAGTCTGCTGTTAAGGCTAATATGAAGCTTAATGAGAAGGAGGTCGATAAGCTTATGGAGAGGTTGCTTGCTTTGCCTAATCCGTTTACTTGTCCTCATGGTAGACCGACTGCGATTAAGATGAGTAAGTACGATATAGAGCGCAAATTCTCTCGCAAATAGTATTTGAGAAAATCTTGTACCTCTTGCTGTGTTAAAAGTAATTTGAAATGCGGTCACGTATCTGTATACGCTCCCTTGCTTTTCAAATCACTTTTGCCTTGCAATATACATAATCTTTTCCAAAATCAGTGCTGTGCAGTGTGTGAGAGATATGATGTGATGCCTCTTGCTGTGTTAAAATGATTTTGAAAATCCTCACGTACTTATGTACGCTCCGGTCTTTCAAAAATCATTTTGCCTTGCAATAGATACAACCTTTTCTCAAATACAGTGCTGTGCAGTGTGTGTGGATGGGATATGGCGCATCTTGCTGTGTTAAAATGATTTTGAAAATCCTCACGTACTTATGTACGCTCCGGTCTTTCAAAAGTCATTTTGCCTTGCAATAGATACAACCTTTTCTCAAATACAGTGCTGTGCAGTGTGTGTGTGGATGGGATATGGAGCCTCTTGCTGTGTTAAAAGTAATTTGAAATGCGGTCACGTATCTGTATACGCTCCCTTGCTTTTCAAATCACTTTTGCCTTGCAATATACATAATCTTTTCCAAAATCAGTGCTGTGCAGTGTGTGAGAGATATGATGTGATGCCTCTTGCTGTGTTAAAATGATTTTGAAAATCCTCACGTACTTATGTACGCTCCGGTCTTTCAAAAATCATTTTGCCTTGCAATAGATACAACCTTTTCTCAAATACAGTGCTGTGCAGTGAATGAGAGAAAATTTTGTTTATAAAATTTGTGCTATGCAATTAGTGGAGAATATAGGTAATTTTCGTTGTGTTAGTTTGTTTGTATTAATTTTTTAGAAAGGTTTTTTATGGATAAAGTTATTGTGATTGTTGGTCCGACTGCTTCTGGTAAAACGGCTTTGGCGGTTGAACTTGCTAAGAGAATTGATGGTGAGGTTATTTCGTGTGATTCTATGCAGATTTATAGGGATATGTCTATTGGAACTGCGAAGCCTTCTGTTGAGGAGATGGATGGTGTTCCTCATTATTTGATTGATTTTGTTTCTCCTGATGTGAGGTATTCTGTGGCTGATTTTAAGAGGGATGCTGAGGAGAAGATTAGGTTTGTTTTGGATAGGGGTAAGGTTCCTATTTTGTGTGGTGGTACTGGTTTGTATGTTGATTCTCTTGTTTATGGAATTGATTATCCTGAAATTGAGTTTGATCAGGGGTATAGGGATGAGTTGATGGCTGTGGCTGATTCTGAGGATGGATTGGAAAAATTGTATGAGATGGCTATGAAAATTGATCCTGATGCTGTTTTGAAGATTAGTAGAAATGATAAGAAAAGAATTACTAGGGTTTTGGAATTGTATAGGGCTACTGGTAAAACTAAGACTGAGTTGGAAAGAGAATCTAGAAAAAATGGCGTTAAGTATGATTATAGAATTTTTGCTATTGATATGGATAGAGAGAAATTGTATGATAGAATTAATAAAAGAGTTGATTTGATGATTGAACAGGGGCTTGTTGATGAGGTTAGGGATATTGTAAAAAAATATGATAAGTTTCCAACTGCGATGCAGGGACTTGGATATAAAGAGGTTGTTGAATATTTTGATAAGAAATTGACTATGGATGAGATGATTCAAAAGATTAAACAGGAAACTAGAAGATATGCGAAAAGACAGCTTACTTGGTTTAGAAAAAATAAGTCAATTGTTTGGATTGACGGTCTTGATGATAGAGAAAAAAATCTTGAAATAATTATTAATGATTTTAAGAGTTAAAAATTATTTGAAAGGAATGATTTTTATTGGATGAACAAAAGAAATCTCCCAAAAATGTTGTAGGTAAAATTTTTTTGGTTTTGATTGTTATAATTTTGATTATTTATTTGATTTATAATACTGCAAGGTTGATTATGAGCCCAACAGATACTTTTGTTGTTGAGAATGGAACTTTAAATGTGTCTGAAACAGTTGATGCATATGTTATAAGAAATGAAAAAGTTCTTCAAGGAAAAAATTATATGAATGGAATGGAAAAGACTATTTCTGAAGGAAAGAGAGCTGCTGCTGGTGAGGCTGTTTTTAGATACTATGTTAATGGCGAAGATACAATAAAAACTGAAATTGCTGAATTGGATAAGAAAATTTCTGAGGCACAAAAAAGTGAAAAATTGATTTATAATACAGATATTGATGTTTTGAGAAATAAGATTAAGACTCTTGAGGAGAAAATTTATAATACTAATAATCTTGAAGAAATAGAGAATTATAAAAAAGAAATAGATGATTATACATATAAAATATCAACTATTGTTGGTGAACTTAGTCCCGCTGGGTCTTATTTGAAGGATTTGATTAATCAAAAAACTGAGTATTTAAAAAAGCTTACAGCTGGTGCTGAGGAAATAAAAACAGATGTTAGTGGAACGGTTTCCTATAGAGTTGATAATTTGGAATCTATATTAACGACTTCTGATTTTAGTTATTTGAATAAAAAGTTTTTAGATGATTTGGATTTAAATTCTGGGGAATTGATAGAAACTAATAATGAAAAAGGAAAAATTATAACTGAGTTTAATTGCTATTTGGCTATGGAAATGGATTCTGATTCTGCTATGAATGCAAAAGTTGGTGATAAGGTAAAAATTCAGTATGATACAGATAGTTCAATTGAATCGGAAATATCATATATAAAAGATGAAGATAAATCTCGAATAATAGTATTTAAAATAAATGATTTACCTGAAAAGTTGATTAATTATAGAAAATTGACGGTTGATGTTATTTGGTGGGAATATAGTGGATTAAAAGTTCCGAATACTGCTATTCTTACAGAAAATGACAAAACATATGTTGAAAGAAATAGATCAGGTTATAATGCTAAAGTTTTGGTTAAAGTGTTAAAACAAAATGATTCATATGCTATAGTGGATAACTATACAACCCAGGAATTGCAAGATTTAGGGTATTCATATGATGAAATTAAAAATATGTATAGTATAAAACAATATGATAAAATTATGATTAAATCAAAGAAATAAATATTACATTTTTGTTACAAAATAATTAATTTTGTATAACAATCTTTTCTTCTGTATTGACATATTTGAAAAAAAGAAGGATACTATATGCAGTAATTAAAATTTGAAGATAATTTTGGGAGGAAATTAAATGGCTAATGCAGTTGTAAATAAAATATTAGATTTTTTAGGAGTAGATAACGGAGAAACTGAGGAGAATGAAGAAATGTTAGATAATGAATATACATATGCTTATGACCCAGAAGATGATGGACAAGAGGAAGAAGAAGATAGAGGAATATTTAGTGGTAGAAGAAAAAATAATAGAGTAGTAAATATGTCTCAACAAATTAAAATGAAAATAGCAAAACCAACAGCTTTTGAACAAGCTGAAGATATTTGTATTTTATTAAGAGAAAAAAATGCTATTGTTGTTAATTTAGAATATGTTAATAAAGATGTTGCAAGAAGAATTTTGGATGTTATTAGTGGAGCTGTTAAAGTTCTAGACGGACATTTCGAGAAAGTTTCTAATTCAATATTTATTGTTGCGCCATTTAATTACGATATAGTTAATGATATGACAAGAGAGGAAATAAAAAATAAACTTTCTGTTTCTTGGTTAAATAAATAGTATAGGAGGAGAATAATGCTTACACCACTTGACATTGAAAATAAAAAATTTCAAAAACAAATGATGAATGGTTACAATGTAGATGAAGTAGATGATTTTTTGGATGAAATTACTGTTGATTATGAAAAACTTTATAAAGAAAATTCAGAACTTCGTTCAGAAATTGACAGATCAAAAGGTGACCTAGAAAAATATAGAAATATAGAACAAACTTTACAAAATACTTTAGTTATGGCTCAAAAAGCTGCTGATGATATAAAAAATAATGCACAAGATGAGGCTGATAATATAATAAAAAGTGCTAGATCAAAAATGCAAGAATCAGTTGATGAATTGACTAAAGAATCAGAAACTAGAAAAAGAGAGTTTGCAGAAACTAAAAAACAATTTGATATATATAAAGCAAAAATGGAAGCTTTATTAATTTCACAACTTGAATTGTTAAAAGATATGAAAGAAGATTAATAAAAATTATGGAGGGCTCTTTTGGGCTCTTTTTTTTTACATTATGTTTTTTATTATATTTAAAAATTAAATATAATAAAATGTACTGAATGTTGATATATAAAAGAATAACAGAATTATTTACAATAAAATACATATTACAAAAGGGTTAAGCAAATGTTACAAAGTTAAGTATTTTTTACATTTGTGTTAATGTTATTGACTTATTATATATTTAAAATAAAATATATGTATATAGTTAGCGAGGTTTTATGTATTATGAGAATTATTAGCGGAAGTGCTCGTGGGACAAAGTTATATACTTTAGATGGAATGAATACTAGACCAACATTGGATAGAGTTAAAGAACCTTTATTTAATATTCTTAATTTTGATTTGGAAAATGCAGTTGTTTTAGATTTATTTGCTGGCTCAGGAGCTTTAGGATTAGAGGCTATTAGTAGAGGTGCAAAAAAAGCTATATTTTGCGAAAAAAATAGAAATGCAATTGAAATAATTGAAAAAAATATTGAGAAAACTCGATTTACAAATAAATCTTTATTGATAAAAAATGATTTTGAAAAAGGTTTAACATATATAAATAATCAAAATATTAAAGTAGATATTGTGTTTATAGATCCACCATATAAAACTGATTTAGCAAAAAAATCAGTAGAAAAAATTTTGGATATAGATATTTTAAATGATAACTTTATTATGGTTATTGAAACAGATGAACCAGAAAGAATTTTAAATGATATTGAAGATATGAATATTACTGTTTACGATAAAAGAAAATATGGTCGAGTTAGCATTATTTTTTTAAGCAAAAAGATATAAATGCTTGCTTATACTAAGGAAGGAATGAGATAAGAAATGGAAATTTTTACTCTGTTAGAAACAATTGAAAATTTACTTGAAAATAGTAAAAGGTTACCATTTTCAAATAAGAATGTTGTTGATAAAGATGAGATTTTAAATGTTGTTAGAGAAATAAGACTTAAATTGCCAGATGACTTAAAACAGGCTAAATGGGTTAGAGAAGAACGTACAAGAATTTTGCAAGAAGCTAAAAAAGAAGGAGAAGATATTGTTAAAGAGGCGGAAAATAGAATTATTGCTATGATAGATGAACATGAAATTACTAAGAAAGCATATGCTGAAAAAGAAAAAATTATTGCTTCAGCTAATGAAATGGCAAAAGAAATGTCAGAAGGTACTAAAGAATATGCTGATAGTATTTTATCAGATGTTGAAGAAACTATTTTGAATTTAAAAGAAAATGTAGACAAAGCAGAAGCTACAGTGAACAGCGCAATTGCTGTTATAAAAAATAATAGAAAAGAATTAAAATAGAAAGAATGAAAAGTTGTTGGAGACTTTTCTTTTTTTGTGCATTTATATATTTGATTAAAAATACTATGCGAACAAATATGCGATTGTTTAAACGCTTAATACTATTAATGTTGGCGATTTGGATAAAATAAATTAAAAAAATTATAAAAAATGATGTTATTTTTTTTTCTGTTTTGATATAATAATATCGATTAATTTTAGCACAGAAATTTGCTTTGCGAATTTCGCATATGAACAAAGATGCGGACTTGAAAAACTTATAATAAGTGCAAATGTTGGTAATGTTCGATTTTGTTCTTAGTGAATTTTAGGATAAAATTCTTTTAGATTTTTTTATATAGATTATTTATGTTTTGAATGGAGGTTTTATTTTGGCTAAGAAAAAAACAAAAAAGAAAAAAGCAGCTCCTAAAAAAAGTTTTACATTGAGTCCTGAGATGACTATTATCATAATGTTAATAGTTGGTATTATGTTGGGAGTATTGATATATACTGGAACTGGACAAATTGGTTCTTTTTTAAGTCCTGTTCTGGGTGGATTAATTGGTATTATAAAATATGTTATTCCTGTGGGAATTGTTATAAGTGCACTTTCTTTGATGAAAGAGGATAGTGATTATGTGGCTACAAAAATTACTCAATTTACTTTGTTTATTGTATGTATTTGTGTTGCTATGCATATTCAACAGTTTTCTAAATTACATATTGCTAATAATATTACTTTTGAAGAAATTGTTAAAGAAGCTTATAATTTGGGTACAATGAATAAAGGTGGAGGTGCTATTGGAGCAATTGTTTCAACTCCTCTTACGAATTTGTTAGGAAATTTGGGTGCGACTATTCTGGTTATTACTATTGCGATTGTTACTTTTATGTATATTATTGGTGCTAATCCAATAGAATTATTGATTGATTTTGTTGATGGTAGAGAGGATAGAAAAGAGGAGAAAAGAGCAAGAAGAGAGGAACAGAGACAGGCTTTTAATGAAAAACGTGAGGCTAGAAGGAAGAGCAGAACTACTGCTCAAAGTGCTCCTGTAAAACAAAAAGCTAAAGAACCTAAAATTGAAGAACCTCAACCTGAATTGATTCAAGATGAGATTGTGATTAATCATTTTAATGAAAAGAATGATGATAAAAAATCTAAGTTTGGTTTATTTGGCAAAAAAGAAAAAAATGATGATATGCCTAGAAAAGAGGAAAAGAGAAATAATCCTGATGAGTTAGAAAACATATTTAAAGAGGAAAAGGAGGAAAAAGAGGAAAAAACTAAGGCTGTTTTACAATTGGATCATTATACTCATACTGTTGATGATGAAAATTATGAGAAACCTCCAATTGAGATGTTGACTCATGGTTCTTCTAGGACAAATAAAGGTAGTAAAAAGGTTTTAACTGATACAGCAACTAAATTACAAAAAACTTTGTATAGTTTTGGTGTATCTGCAAAGGTTGAAAATGTTTCTGTTGGCCCTGTTATTACTAGATATGAATTGAAACCTGCTGAAGGTGTTAGAGTTAGTAAAATTGCTAAGTTGGCTGATGATATTGCTTTAAATTTGGCTGCTGAAAGTATAAGAATTGAGGCTCCTATTCCTGGTAAACAGGCTGTGGGAATTGAAATCCCCAATAAAGAAAAAGAGGTTGTTCCTTTAAGAGATATAATTGATTCTGCTGAATTCCAAGATTCTAAATCCAAATTATCTTTTGCTTTGGGAAAAAGTGTTTCTGGTGATAATGTTATTACTGATATAGCTAAGATGCCTCATGTGTTGATTGCTGGTTCAACTGGTTCTGGTAAATCTGTTTGTATTAATACTTTGATAACAAGTATTTTATATAAGGCTAAACCTAGTGAAGTAAAACTTATTATGGTTGACCCTAAGGTGGTTGAGCTTTCTGTTTATAATGGAATACCTCATTTGTTGATTCCTGTTGTTACTGATCCTAAGAAGGCTGCTGGTGCATTGGCTTGGGCTGTTCAAGAAATGGTTAATCGTTATAGTTTATTTGCTCAAAAAAATGTTAGAGATATAAAAGGATATAATGCTCAACTGGATAAAGAGGGTGCTGATGGTAAGTTACCTCAGATTGTTATTATTGTTGATGAGCTTGCTGATTTGATGATGGTTTCCCCTAAAGATGTTGAGGATGCTATTTGTAGATTAGCACAAATGGCTAGAGCTGCTGGAATGCATCTTGTTATTGCCACTCAGAGACCTTCTGTTGATGTTATTACTGGTATTATTAAGGCTAATATTCCTTCAAGAATAGCTTTTGCTGTTTCTTCACAGGTGGACTCAAGAACAATATTAGATAGTGTTGGTGCTGAAAAATTGTTAGGAAAAGGTGATATGTTATTTTATCCATCTGGTGCTTCAAAGGCTACTAG